>CAIPNE010000484.1 GCA_903866355.1 uncultured Gammaproteobacteria bacterium | reverse complement strand
TGGCTATCGCGTTGCGCAGCTCCGAGGTCGAGGTGGCGCCGTTACCGTCGGTGTCGCTACCCGTTGCCAGTGTCACACCGGTCGCGGTGTCATTGGAGAATACTTGGGCTGCCGAGACATCCACTAAATCGCTGATAACGGCCGGTTTGGCAGATCCGCTAAAGGCGGTGTCAATAATGCCGTAGAGGGTCTGCTGGTCGCGGGTTTCTTTGTCGCCGTTGACGAACAGCCGCCCGGTAGCGGCCAGCACCCACCGCCGGTTTTTGCTGTCGATGGTGACGGCTGGTTGTCCCACAAAGGGCTGGTTGAGATTGGACAGCAGGCGCGTGGGGCCGGTCCAGGTGCTCGGGCTGGAGTTCTCGTTGAGCAACATCCGGAACAGGCTGCCCTGAGTCCCCGTGGTGGTGGGCGGCGTGGTACCTGCAGCCACCAGCGGCCCCACCGTGCCGAAATAAATCGCCTCGTCCTTCATGTCGATGTCGAAATCTGTGCTAACGGGATCTCCCACGAAGACATTGTTGTCTGGCACGGCAAAGGTCTGGGTTGCGGGTGGGGTGTTCTGATATTTCAGGTTGGCAGGCGAGGCCGCCAAACTGGATGCCGTCCCTAAATTGGCCAAGTCGTAAACAAACAATTGAGCTTTGGTATTGCCGCTGCCGGAGGCGTACTGGGCGTTGGCAAAATCGGTGGGGCCCGAGCCGAACACCAAATACCACTTGCCGGCCGTGGTGCCGGAAGGGTCGCCAAACGCCGCTACCTGTGGAATGGAGGTTGAGAACTGCAAGTTGGTGGGGCTTAGTTCGGCCAGCAGCGTTGGCGCGATTTCTGGATTGGTGATGTCCAATACCACATAGGCCGATTTGGTGGTGACGTTCGCCGTGCTCGCACCATCGGCACCCACATCCACTGAGATGCCGGTGGTGTCGGTACCGCCGCCGAAACGCATGCCAGCCACTAATATCGTGCCCCAGCCGCCGGGATGGGTACTATCGGCGGGGAAGCTCTTTACGTCAAAGACCCGCAGCGGTAAATCTACGGTGTAAACGTGGGAGTAATCGGGGCGCGCCATCCACTGCAAATGGGGCAGCGCGTTTTTGGGCACATAGGCCCAAATTTCGCTGCCTAGCGGGTGACGGGTCAGCGTGCTGTCGCTCGTGGGTGCTAGTTGAAATTGTTGATCATCGGCATTGTAGAAGCCGGCGTTAAACGCATGGATCAACCCATCGTTGGCGCCCACGTAAACCACTTGGCGGCGCTGGCTATAAAGGGCACGGAAGGTGGCATAAGAGGGATCAAGTGCCGACTGGTCAAAGTTGGCGAAGGGCGCGGCCACCGAGACCGGGGTGGAGTTGATAATATCGCCGAGGCGCATGACAGTCACGCCATCAGGGCCGGACACCCCGTCGTAGTCCACCAGCCGGCTACGGAATTCTGTTGAGACGCTTTCTTTCCCGCGTACCCAGTCCACCAGCCGCTTGGCACCTGTGTATTTATTGGCGCTGGTGTCGGAAGTGTTGAAGTAGTCCAGCCAGTAGTAGTTTAGGTTGGTGATACTGCTCGCAACGAAAGGTACTACTTCCGCGCTAGCCACTAAGTTATTGGGCGTGCTCGTGCCACTGCCATCCAACCACGTAAAAATATACCGCCCCGTATCCGCGGTGGCACTATAGGTGCGCTGCGTGGTGATGCTGGTGTTATTTAATGCGGAGAGATTTTTACGGGCATTCCAAAGGGTGTTCACTGCGGAGATTTCAACTGGCGAGTCTGGTGTGAACTGCGCCAAATCACTGGTATCTGGGTTGGTAGCGTTGGGTGTCACCGGGGTGTAGCGAATGGCTTTGGTCCGGCGTTCTTCGGCGGCGGTGCTGGCGCCATCGTCGAATTCCAAACGCACCACTTTATCGGTGGCGTAGTCGTCTAACTTGCCATCTGCGTTGCCATCTTCACGAAT
>CAIPNE010000483.1 GCA_903866355.1 uncultured Gammaproteobacteria bacterium | reverse complement strand
GGCGATGATGCAGCCCGCGAGCACGCAGGCTTACCTGTCGATTTCCGCGCTGATGTGGGTGGTGATGATGGTCGCCATGATGACGCCGGTCGTGCTGCCGGTGGTGTTGTTATTCCAGCGCACCCACGACGCCACGCCCGGGCGCACACCGGCCTTCGTGGCCGGCTATTTGGGCGCTTGGATCTTGTTTGGCTGCGCGCTCAGCGGTGTGCAATGGCTGCTCCACCAAGCTTCGCTGTTGCACGGCATGCTGCTGCAGGCAGGGCCGACACTCGCCGCCGGGCTGCTCATCGTCGCCGGTCTTTATCAATTCACGCCCGTTAAGCGCGCCTGTCTGCGGCATTGCCAAAGCCCGTTGGCGTTTTTGCTCAACCATTGGCAAACCGGTCAGCGTGGCGCATTTCGAATGGGCGCCATGCACGGCGCCTATTGTTTGGGTTGCTGTTGGGCGCTGATGCTGCTGATGTTCGTGGGCGGGGTGATGAGCGTGGTAGCCATGGCCATCCTCGCCGCCACGATGCTGTTAGAACGGGTGTTACCCGCCGGCCCTTGGAGCTATGCGCTGCCCGGCGCCGTGTTGCTCGCGGCGGGTGCTGTCTTGGCGCTGGGCTGAGCCAGCTTTATTCTGGCGGGGTGGGGCGAAAGTCCGCGGGTGGCGCGGAGCCTTCGCCAAAGAAATACTTTTCCATTTCTTCTTCCAAGAATTTTCGATTCTTGGGATCAATGGGCGTGAGCCGGTATTCGTTGATGAGCATCGTTTGGTGCTTGAGCCAGCCACCCCACGCTTCCTGCGACACGGCTGTATAGATGCGCCGGCCGAGTTCCCCAGGGTAGGGCGGCGCCCGCAGGCCTTCGGCTTCACGCCCGAGCTTGATGCATTGAACCGTTCTCGTCATGAAAATTCCTTTGCCTTGAGGCTGATTGAACGAACAAGATCCTGCACAGGCTGGGGTAAACCCACCGCTGCAGGGGCCGCTGCGTTATACCAAAGCAGGCGATCCGAATCCATGCAGCGCGTGCCCAGTTCGGTCACCCAGAGCAACAGCGGCGTAATTTTTAGCTGGAAGTGGGTAAACGTGTGGGTGATCTCTGGCAGCGACTGGACCACGCCGCAGGGCGCCAGGTCGTGGTTCGCACACCATACGGCTGCCGCGGCGGCCTCGCTGACTTCCGGAAAAGCCCACAAGCCACCCCAGATGCCGCTCGCGGCGCGACGTTCCAGCAGCAGATCAGCATGGTCTACGCGAGCCAGCAGCAGCATGCAGGTGGTTCGGCGAGGTAGGGTTTTGCGCGGCTTGCGGGCCGGATAACTCAGCTGTGCCCCACGGGCTGCCGCGAGGCAGTCGGTTTGGACCGGGCAGCGACTGCAAGCCGGTTGCGTGCGCCCGCACAGCGTGGCGCCCAGATCCATCATGGCTTGGGTGTAGTCCGCGACGCGCGTGGTGGGGGTGAACTCCTCGGCTACTTGCCACAAAGCGCGCGCGGTGGCGGGCAGTGTGGGCAGGCCATCAATGCAGCGATGCCGCGCCAGCACCCGCTTAACATTGCCATCCAAAATGGGGGCGCGTTGGCCCAGGCTGAGGGCTAGGATTGCGCCCGCCGTGGAGCGCCCAATGCCGGGCAGCGCGGTGAGTGCTTGGAGATCTACCGGAAATTCCCCACCGTGGGTGTCGACCAGCAGCTTGGCGGCACGGTGGAGGTTGCGGGCGCGGGCGTAATAGCCCAGTCCCGACCAACTGTGCAGCACTTCGTCTAAGGGGGCGGCCGCCAGGGTTTGCAAGGTGGGGAAGCGCACCACGAAGGCCTCAAAGTAGGGCACGGCGGTGCTGACCTGGGTTTGCTGGAGCATGATTTCCGAGACCCAAACGCGGTAGGCCGAGCGCTCTTGCTGCCAGGGCAAATCATGCCGGCCATGTTCGTCGAACCATGTCAGCAAGCGTTCAGAGAAGGCTGGCAGCATGCGCGAGTTGCTCAATTTTGGTCATGGTTTCGGTGACTTCACTCATGAAAGCCCGTTTGAGCAGCAACGGTCCCAGCACCGGTGGAATCCAGAAGTCAGGGCGTTGGGTGGCGCTCATGACAATGCGTGTGGCACCGTCGGGCAGGGCTTCGATTTCCCACAGCGTTTCGCCATCGCGAAAATTACCCGCGCCGGGAATGATGGTGGTCTGAATATCGCCGTTGGCTTGGAGCACCACACGCTCGACAAAATCGATGTTAAAACAAAACACCAACACGCACTCGGTCATGCGCAATTGGCGCCGATACGAACCATCCTGGTAGTAGAACAAGACCCGCGACAAAGTGATGTTGTCGTTGATTCGGGGCAGTCGCTCGATGTCGGTCACCACCGCGCGCACCTCATCCAACGGGGCTTCGAGGCGTGCGCTAAAGCGATAGTGGTACTGGTTATCGTGGACGTCGAATACCACGCTTTCCAAGGTGCTGGCCGCCGCCAGCCCCCACCAACAGACCAGCAGCAGGCCGCCACACCAGCGCAGGTTTGGCGGGCGGGTCAGAATTTCTGCTGCTTCTTTAACGCGGCACTGGGTTTGCTGCCGACAATTTCATCTGCTGAGGATCGCAACTTCTGCCCGCTCTGTTTGAGACCCGTTAGTTTTTTCAAGTCGGGTTTACAGCTGGTTGCGGAGATAACACCCCGGCAGCGGATGGGAATCGTCATGCCGCCCGTGAGCACCGGCGGGCTGCTCGCCGGTTCGCGGTTAGGGATCAGGGCCAGACTGGCGTCGTAGTGGGTGGTGGTGTCTTTGAGCTTGACGAGCATGCCCTCGCCGATGACTTTAAAACCCTCACCATCCATGCGCAGGTCGTGGTTGAACACGGCGCCGTCGCGGATTTCCAAGGTGCCGGTAAGCGCCTTGAAGCGTGTTTCCCCGCCGGTGGGCAGGGCGGTGGCGCGGCGTTTGATCAGCGCCTCGGTGGTCTTGAGGATCGCGGGTAGGTCGACGCCGCGGACCCGCCCTTTTTGCAGTGCAAAAGTGGCCTGCCCGCCCAGCGTTTTAAACAGCGCCTCGGGGCTGTGTCCGCTGGCCGTGAGGCGTGCTTCCACGTTGAGATTGCCGCCGATCCGGCGCGTGCCGCCGAGGTCGGTGAGCAAGGGTTCTATGGCCACTTTAGCGAGGGTGGTGTTGACGCTGAGTTCGGGTTGCGGCCCCTGCACGTTCAGGCGCGCCACACCGCTGTATTTGCCCTGATATAACTCTGCGGTGGCCGGATTAATTTCGAGCAGCCCGGCGCGCGCACGCGCCGAAATTTTCACCTGGCTCAGTTGTGCGCCGGATACCCGCAAAGTGTCGACCCCCAATGCTCCTTCGAGGGCTAATGCCTGCAGCGCCGTTACCGGCAGCGTTGCGACGGCGAGTGCTAGGGTTTCGGGGGTGACAGGGCGCGCCTTACCCGTGTCCTGACGAGGCACGAGATAGCGGTCCAGATTAAGTTGGTCTAACTGCAGATTAAAGCGCAGGTCAGGGCGCTGAAAATCGACCATGTTGATGTCGCCGCTGACGCTGGTGTCATCTATGCGGGCGCGCAATTGCTCCAGCGTTAGGCTGTTGGGCGTGCCTTTGAAAACCGCCTCGACGCCCACGCGGGTATAGGTTTGTGGATCGCTAAGCGCTGGCAAGGGATGTTCAAGCTGGGCAAAGAGCGCCCGCAAATCAAATGGAGGCAGGTTGATTTGGCCACTCCACGCCGGCGTGGTGCGCAGTTGCTCGGCGTCCAATGATGCGGTGAGTGCAAGACCTGGCGCGTTTAACGTCAGCACTTTGACCCACGCGGTAGCGCGGTCCCAGTTCACTTTCGCCGTGTCGGTGTGCAAGGTGACGCGCAACGGTGCAAGTTGCCCCGGCATTTGCCAGTCGCCCTGCGCATTAAAGGGCGCCAGGTTTAGTTCGGCGCCGGTGGCCTTGAAATCCGTCTCTGCGGAAAATTCTTTGAGTCCTGTCACCAGCACCGGATAGCCACTCGCTGCCAGTAAGGCGTTGGGTGCCAGACTGACCAACCGCAGATGCCCTTCTACTGTCCGGTCGCGGTGGGTGAATTGCTGGACTGCCAAATCGCCGGCGAGATTTAGACCCAAAAAATTGGCTGTCAGTGCCGATAACTGCGCCTGCTCTTGGCTGGTGTCGGCGTTGAAACGCGCGCTGAAGGCGTAGGCTTTGGCGCTAGGCTCGGGGAGCCCCTCAAGCAGGGCACGCAGGTCGGGCAGGCGGTTGGAGAGTGCCAACAATGCCGTCAAATCCGGACCGGCCGCCTGCAGTGTGCCGGTGACAGCTGGGCTGCCGCTGCGCAGATTGCGGGCATTCAGGCTGAACTCGGCTTGGTTGCCGAGCAGCTTGCCGCTCAACCGGGTGAGGGCGAGTCGGTCTGCGCCGAAGTCTGCGAGCAATTCTGCAGACACTAGATAGCTGGGATCACCGCTGGCCTGCAAGGCCGCCATCCGCGCTTCCAGAGACTCACTTGGCGTGCCGCGCAGCAGCTCCGTGGCCAGCAGTAATATGGGCAGATTGGGGCCGCCCGCTGCGAGGGTTGCGCTGAAGGCGGGCTTCCCTGGCTGGCCACCGGTAGGGGTCACGTTGCCGGTGAGCGTGTTGTCGAACAGGGTGGCGTGCAGCGTTGGCACGCGCACCCGACCGGCCGTGAGATCGACATCTATCTCCGCCGCCAGCTGGAAGTCGTGCGCACTCGTGCCCGCCAATGCTTTGGTGAACACCCGTGCGGCGCGAACGTCGCCACCCGCCCATTGATGCGCAATCAGCAGTAAGTCGGTCACCTGCGAGCTGTGCGCTGCAAGCCGCGCTTGGATGATGGGCTGCTCAGTGTCGAGACCCGTGGCGTTGAGTTCGCCGCTAATCTCGCTACCGGGTAGCTGGGCCGTGAATTGCGGACAGTGAATTTCGCCATGCTCGCGGTCCACCACGAGCTGCGTGTGGAGCGCCAACCCGCGATTTTTCAGGGTGGCGAGCCGCGCCGCACCCGGTAGGTCGAAGGCCTTGAAGACCACGCCGAGATCGGGCGCTTGGAGGGTAATCTCGCCACGGCCCCCAGGGCGCGGGCTGTTTAGATGATCCAGCGCCAGCTCGCCTGCAAACGTCACGCCCAGTCCTTGACCTTTGATGGCGCTGAACTGCGCGTTGCCGGCACCAAAATTCAGGTCGCTATTCAGCTGCAGGGAAAGCGTGGATTTGCCCCCCGGCAGGCCTTTCCCTTGCAGGGTGACGCCGATGTCGAGTGGCGCGATGAGATAGCGATGTTGGCGCGGGTGAAAAGTCACGGTGCCGGCGAGGACGGTATCGCCAGCCAGAGCCGGTACGCTTGAGCGCACCTGCGCCTGCAGCCGGAAGTCGACTGGGGTGTTGAAGGCTAACGGCCCCGTTTTAGCCTGCGCGGCGTCAAACAGGAGATCGCGACCGGCTTGGACATCTTCCCAACGCAGCGTTGCTTGCGCGATGTCTACGCCACCCAAGGCCACGCCGCTCAGTGCAAAGGCCGCCAGCGTACCGGCCCCGGATGGCGGTGCCTCGTGCGGGTCTTGCAGCAGATCCTGCCAATTGCTTTGCCCTTGGGCGTTGCGGGTCAAGTGCACGGTGAGACCGTGAATTTTGGCGGTGTCCATGGCAATGCGGCCGCGCAACAGCGCCAGCGTTGGCACGGCGATTTCGAGGTCGCGCACTTCCATCATGTTGGGGGGTTCAAAGCCTTTGGCATTCGCCAGCGACAGCACGCCCACGCGTAGCCTGACGCGTGGCCACCAAGCCAGCTCTAGCGGGCCCTCCAAGACCATTTGGCGCCCGGTGTAGTGGGCGAAGGCGCTTTCGATTTCGGCTTTGTAGGCGTTGGGATCGAGGGCCGCCAGAAAAGCCACGAGCCCGCCCAAGCTCACGATTAGCACGAGGCTAACAACGAGCAGTAGACGCCGGATTGTTTTCATGGGGGTGGCTGTGGGCTGCTCAACCGTCGGCAGTTTGCAGCCGGATGCGGGCCGCCACGCAGGCGGCGCGCACCCGCGCTGGTGCCGTTCCACCCCGATGGTCGCGGGCTGCGAGCGCCCGATCGATATCTAGCGCCGCATAGACTTCGGCGTTGATGCGCGGTTCTAATTTTTGCAACTCCTCGAGGCTCAACTCGCTCAGTTCAAGGTCGCGGGCAAGGGCCGCGCGCACCGCGGCACCCACCACCGCGTGTGCATCGCGGAACGGCACGCCGAGCCGCACGAGGTAGTCGGCAAAGTCGGTGGCGGTGGTGAAACCCGCGCGCGTGGCGGCGCGCATGCGCTCCCGGCGCACGCTGATGGTGGGGATCAGATCGCCAAACGCACGCAGGCAGCCCGCTAAGGTATCGACAGTGTCGAACAACGGCTCTTTGTCTTCTTGGTTGTCTTTGTTGTACGCCAGCGGCTGGCTTTTCATCAGCGTAATGAGCGCCATGAGATGTCCAACGACCCGGCCTGATTTGCCGCGCACCAACTCCGGGACGTCCGGGTTTTTCTTTTGCGGCATCATGCTCGAGCCCGTACAGAACGCATCTGCGAGTTCGATGAAACCAAACTGCTGCGAACTCCACAACACCATTTCTTCTGCCATGCGGGAGAAATGCACCATCATCAGAGCCGCACAGGCGCAAAACTCGATGGCAAAATCGCGGTCCGCGACGGCGTCTAAGGAGTTCTCGCAAATCCGTGAAAAACCTAATAGCTGGGCGGTCATCTCGCGGTCGATCGGGAAAGTGGTGCCGGCCAACGCACCGGCGCCTAGGGGCAGGGCGTCGACCCGCTTTCGGCAATCGGCGAGGCGTTCGCGGTCGCGCAGCAGCATTTCAAACCAGGCCAATAGATGATGGCCAAATGAAATGGGCTGGGCCGCTTGCAGATGCGTGAAACCAGGCAGGATGGTGTCAGCTTCGCGCTCGGCCACGTCGATCAGCGCGCCGAGCAAACGCTCTAACGAGTGTGTGAGAAAGTCGATTTGGTCGCGTAAATAAAGCCGAATATCCGTTGCCACCTGGTCGTTGCGGGACCGCGCGGTGTGGAGCTTTTTGCCGACCTCGCCGATCTGGGCCGTGAGCGCGCTTTCGATGTTCATATGGACGTCTTCTAGCGCCACCGACCAGCGGAAACGGCCGGCCTCAATGTCGGCCCGAATAATTTCCAGACCCGCCACGATTTGGTCGCGCTCAGCCGCCGTCAACACGCCGGTGGCGGCGAGCATGGTGGCGTGGGCAATGGAGCCCTGAATGTCGTGCGCGTAGAGTCGGCGGTCGAATTCGACGGAGGCGGTGAAGGCCTCCACGAACGCGTTAGTGGGGGTTTCAAAGCGACCACCCCAAGGCTTGTTGGCAGCCTCGTCGTGGGGCGTGGACGCGTCATCAGGTGGGGTCATCAAGGCGACTCTCGCTGGAAGGCCCTGCAGTATATCGTAGGGGCGCTCACTGATTGACGAGCATTGCTAGCGCCCCGACACTCAACGCACTCGCCACGTTCGCCCGTGAGGCCACGACCACCGCTTATGAGCATCCCTCAGCGCGATTCTTTCCTGCCAGATCTCTGTGGTCTACGTGCGTTGTTCTTGGTGGTCAGCGTGGCCCAGTTGCTGGCCTTTATGCTGAGTGTCACGCGCACCGGGTTTGGGCCTCTGGCGTGGTCGGAACTGGCGCTGCTGTCGTTGTATGTGCAGTGGATTGCGATGTCGGCCGCCGCAGTGCTGTGCCTTGCGCGCCGGTATTTGGTGCGCTTGCCAGCACTTTGGGAGAGCGTGTTGGCCTACCTGTTGGTCCTGCTAGTCGCCGCGTTAGTGGCTGAACTGGCCTGGTGGGTGCTTGCTCCGCGTGAGGGTGAAGCCGCTTTATTAACGATAGCCCACGCTGAATTTCGTCTTCGCACGCTGCTGGTTTCCGCCATCGCGGCCGCGGTGGTGTTGCGTTATTTCTATGTGCAGCACCACTGGCAGGAGCGCACAGCGGCCGCCGCCGCGGCGCGCCTGCAGGCTTTGCAGGCACGCATCCGGCCGCATTTTTTGTTTAATTGTCTGAATACCATTGCCAGTCTTATCCGAATCGACCCCCTGCGCGCTGAACTCGCGGTTGAAGATTTATCAGACCTGCTGCGCGCCACGCTCTCGGACGCCCGTCAATTGGTGAGGGTAGAAGAGGAGTTTGAACTGGTGCGCCGCTACTTGGCCATCGAAGCCCTGCGTTTGGGCGAGCGTTTGCAGGTGGTGTGGGACATCGACGCCCTGCCCCAACACCTTGCAATCCCCCAACTGAGTCTCCAGCCACTGGTGGAAAACGCCATCACGCACGGTATCGAACTGCTGCCCGGTGGCGGCGTTATCCGCATCTACGGCCGCGTGGCGGGGAAAATTTTGGAACTTGGCGTATCCAATCCGGTCCCGCCCCGGGGCCGTTTGAGCGGGCGCGGGAATCATCTGGCGCAGGATAATTTGCGGCAGCGTTTGGCCGTGCATTTTGGCCCTGCGGGGGAACTCCGCATTGAGCAAACACCCGGCCGCTACTGCGCCAGCGTGCGCTTGCCCGCTACCGAGGCCCCCGATGCGCATCGCGATCGTTGACGATGAGCCGTTGGCGCGCGCGCGTCTGCGGGGCTTGCTCCAAGCGCTGGGGCTGGGCGAAATCGTGGGGGAGGCGGCCTCGGGTCTGGAAGCTTTGGCGCTAGTGAGCAGCACCGACGCGGATGTGGTGTTATTGGATATTCGTCTGCCGGGCATGGATGGGTTGGCAGTGGCGAGCCATCTGGCGCGCTTGGCGCGGCCGCCGGCGGTCATTTTTACCACCGCCTTCGACCAACACGCGCTGGCCGCTTTCGACGCGAATGCGCTCGCTTATTTGCTCAAACCCATTCGGCTCGAGCGTTTGCAAGCCGCCTTAACCCGGGCCGGCACGTGGACGGCGGCGCAGGCTTTGGCGGCCGGTGATGCGCGGCAGTCGGTGGGGATGCGCACGCATTTTAGCGCGCTAGTCGCCGGCAACCTGCGTCTTGTGCCGCTCGCGGACGTGCGCTATTTGCAAGCGACGCAAGGCTATGTGGCTGTCGTCCATCCGGGCGGTGAATTGGTCATTGAGGATTCGCTGCGCGCGCTGGAAGATGAATTCGGCGAGATTTTTTTGCGTATTCATCGGCATACGCTGGTGGCCTTGGCGCACGTGGTGGCGTTGGAGCGGGACCGTTTGGGCAACGCATACATCCGCTTGCGGGAGGTCGCGGTGCGCCTGCCGGTGAGCCGCCGCTTGTTACCGGAAGTGCGGCGACGCCTGCGTTAGGCGTCAGGCTAAATCGCCGCCACGGCTTTGCAGAATGCTCAGCGCAACCAGCGCGGCCGTTTCGGTGCGCAGCACGCGCGGACCGAGGCTGGCGCTCTGATAGCCGGCGGCGAGCAGCAGTTCGCGTTCCGTGGGACTAAAACCCCCTTCAGGACCTATCGCCAAACTGATCCACGGACTGAGCGCCACCCGGGCCAAACTCAGCGTGGCGCTGGGGTCGAGGATCAAGCGCAGCGGCGCGCGTTCCTGCTCCACGTAGCCGGCTAGGCTCACGACCTCGGCCAGCGGCGGCAGTTGGGTACGGCCGCTTTGCTCGGCCGCGTGCCGCACGATGCCAGCCCAGTGCTCGGCCCGTTTACGCGCACGTTCTGGGTCTAGGCGCACGGTGCTGCGCGCGGTGGCGAGCGGCACCAGCCGGGAAATGCCCAGTTCCACCGCCTTCTGAATCGTATAGTCCATGCGTTCGCTACGGGAAATGCCCTGCGCCAAGGTGATGTCCAGCGTGGATTCCCGCTGCACGGGGTAATGCTCGCCCACCGTCACTCGCACGTGCTGGCGGTCGATCGCGGTGAGCTTGGCCGCAAACTCCCCACCTTGCCCATCGAATAGCAGCAGCGACTCGCCAAGGCGTAGGCGTAGGCCTTCGCGCAGGTGGCGAGCGCCCACGGGGTCGAGCACAATCACCGCGCCCGTGGCGAGCGGCGTCGCGCTATAGAGGCGCGGCAGCATGTGGTGTGCGCGGGATGCTCGCGCGAATAATTTTAGTGGCCAGGACTAACTTCTCCATGACAATGCTGACGATACTCAAAGATCTACTCCGTGGTTTAGGCGGCGACGCCGCACCCTCGGGGCCTACGCTAGACTTGGCCGTGGTCGCGTTATTGCTGGAGATTGGGCGTGCGGATGAGTCCATCTCGCCGGCCGAGCGCGCCGCGGTGGTCAGCACTGCCTGCACCGTATTGGAGGTCTCTGAAGCGCAATCTCGGGACCTGCTGGCGGCGGCCGAACAGCTGGTTGAAGACTCGGTGTCTTTTACCCAATTCACCACGGTGCTGAACGAAAAACTCACGCCCGCTGCCAAACGGCGGTGTTTGGTCGCCATGTGGCAGGTGGCGCAGGCGGATGGCCGTATCGACCGCTATGAGGAGTACTACCTGCGGAAGTTGTGCGACCTGCTCTATCTCTCACATCAAGATTTTATTCAGGCAAAACTGGCCGTTTTAGGTTCGCCTTAGGCGGCCAGTTCGTCTTCGCCCAACATGGCGCGGATCAAGCGATCTTCCAGTTCAATGCGCGTGCTGAGCGCTTCGCCAAGCTCCGAGAGGTCGCTGGTAAGTCGCGTGCTCAGCGTTTGCTCATTGGCACGCTCGTAACGTTCGGCGAAATCTACCGACAGCGCCGTGCTGTCGGCGATACGCGGATAAATTTGTCCCGCTGTTTCAGTGACCGGCGTACGTCGTTCGTTGCCGGCCGCAATGCGACCATATAGCCCAAAGTGCCCCGCGGCGATGTAATCAACCAGGATGCTTAGGAATTCGTCGAGGGTCTCGCGGCTGTGCTCGTCGGTCTGCACGGGCTTTATTTTGGATAAATCCCACAGTAGCACCAGCATGCGCTGGCGCTGCTCCAGCATGTCGTTGATCATCTTGCGGGTGCCAACGCGGGGGTGGCGGTTGGTGTTGTCAGTTTTCCTCATGATGGTGCCCTTATCCTCAATGACCCTATTGCGCCGCACTTTACCCCTCATCACCATCACGCGCACGCGCCGCCCGCAGGTCTGGCGGGATGGTGTGGACCCGTTTGAAATCTCGGGGGAAACTCAGTGACAGCCACGACGTCTGGTAATTTTGTCGCGCCCACGTGGGTGGCGCCCACCTCGCACTTGGCAGGCGCACTGCGCCGGGACGCGGCGCGACGCCTCTGCGCTGGGGGCAGCCGGGCGTGGGTGAGTGCGGAATTTCTGCCCTTCGATGCATGGCTCGAAAACGCCACGCGGCCCGCCCGTCGCCAACGTCGCTTACCGCTGGCGGCAGATTTCATTCTCTCCGACACCCAAACTCGCGCAATGTGGCTAGAAGCCATTCGAGCCGTGCCTGGCACCGACCCTGCGCAGGGCGAGTTACTCGCCAGATTAGCGGTTGACGCCCACACCCGGGTCGCTGCATGGCAACTCGATCACCTGTCCGCCACCAGTAGCGTGAGTTCGCCGGAGCAGGTGGCGTTTCTGGCGTGGCGTGGGTGGTTTAGCGCGCGCTGTGTCGAACTGCGCGCGGCCGCGCCGGCCGACTTGCTGAGCGCCTGCGTGGCGGGCGGTTTTCGGCCCACCACGGCGACTCAGTTTCGTGGCTTCGGCGTGGCGGGCCCGGCGCTGACCGCGCTGGGGATCCCTGCGCCGGTTATTAGCTCAGCGGCCACCCTTCTTGAGGTGCAAGCCTTTGCGACCCAAGAGGACGAATTTGGCGCCGCCAGTGACTGGGCCTTAGCGCAGCAGGCGCTGGGTGGCGAGCGCACGGTCGCGGTGGTGTGCCCCAATCCCGAAGTCGCCAAGCTGTTCGCAGCCTATGCGGCGCGGCGCTGGGCGGCGCTCCACGCGCGGCGCGCAAACTTTACCGAGCGCGGGCCGTGGTGCGGCGCCCCGCCGGCCACGCTGGCCGGCACGCCCGCGGTTGCGCATGCCTTATTAGTGTTGGGCTTGCCGGCGCGTTTGACCCACGCCGAGGCGGCGGCGCTGGTGCAAAGTCCCTACTTCGCGATGGATGGCTTGCCGGTTGGTGTACAGGCCCAGTTCGCGGCGCGCTTAGTGGAAGGGCGCACCGCCGGTGTGACTGCGCACGAGCTGCAGGCGTTGGCCTGCGCGGTGATGCCGGCGTTCGCCGCGCGACTCGCCACGGTGCTGGAGCTGGTGGCCAGCGCGCCACGCCGGCAGTCCCTGCAAGCGTGGATGCTCAACGCTCAGCAACGCCTGCTGGCGGTCGGCTGGCCTGGCGAGAACCCGCTCGCGCCGACTGAACAAGCGGCCGTTGATGGTTTGCGACGAATTTTCGATATCGCCACCGGGCTGGATGCCGTACTGCCTGCGCAGAGTGCGCAGGGCGCGTGGGGGCACTTAACAGCGCTCGCCGCGCGCAGTGGTGTGACGGTGCCGGTCGCGCTCGATGCGATCGAAATTTTGACCATCGAAGAAGCTGCGGTGGTGGCACCGGCGGCAGCTTGGGTGCTGGGCTTAAACGACGGGGCTTTCCCGGCGGTGCCGCGCTTGAATCCCTTATTGTCGATGGATGTCCTCCGGCGTGCCGGCGTGCCGGGGACTGTGCAGGCCCGTGACGGGGCCTACCAAAACAGTTGCCTGTCGGCGTTATCGGCACAAGCAGATACCTGCGTGTGGAGCTACGCCACGACCGCTCGCGATACACCGCTGCGCGCGAGTCCGGCGTTGGCCGGGCTAACGCGCGTGCCGATGTTAGCAACCAGCCTGTCAGCACTCTGGCAGGCGCGCACCCGCGAGGTGCTGCTGGTGCCCCGTGACACGGCGCCCGCGCCGCCATTTGCGGCAGCGGAGATGGCTGGCGGGGTGAGTGTGCTGAGCGACCAGGCGGCTTGTCCGTTCCGGGCGTTTGCCCGACATCGCTTGCGGGCAGGCATCATCGAGGCCCGCACGCCAGGGTTGGATGCGCGTGAACGGGGCGATTTGGTGCACCAAGCACTGGGCGAATTTTGGCTCTCGACTCGTACCCAAGCCGGCTTGCGGGCGTTGAGCGACGGCCAGTTGCAGCAAAAAATCGAGCACGCAGTGGCGCGTGTCCTGGCCAAGTGGCAGGGGATGACGGCACCGCTCGCTGCGTTGGAGGGTGCGCGGCTAGCGGTCTTGGTGCGTGAGTGGCTGGTGCAGGATTTAGACCGCCCGCCCTTTGAAGTGCTGGAAGGGGAGAGCCTGCGTGAGCTCGATGTGGCGGGGTTGCGCTTGCGGACACGCATCGATCGCATAGACCGTCTAGCCGACGGACGATTGTTGATCATCGACTATAAAACGGGCGATCCCGCGCGCAAGGATTGGGATGGCCTGCGTCCGAACGAACCACAACTGCTGGCCTACGCGCTGGCCGACCACCCGGCGCCGCTGGCCGGCATCGCGTTTGCTCAAGTTAAGCGTGGCAAATGCTGTTTTGTCACCGAACCCGCGGGCCTGCTGAAGGCGACGACGACAGGGACTTTGGACGCCCAACTGGCGCAATGGCAGGACGTGGTGGCGGCTTTGGCGGAAGGCTTTTTGGCTGGTGATGCGCAGGTAGATCCCGCGCTTGGAGTGCCGACCTGCCGCTATTGCGATTTCAAAAGCTTGTGTCGAGTTGACGAGCAGCGGGCCGGTAATCTGAGCGACGAGAGTGAGGGTCACGATGACGACGCTTAATCACGATGCTGCGGCACGCGCCCGCGCGCTGGATCCCGCAGGCTCTTTTCTGGTCGAAGCCCTGGCAGGATCGGGCAAGACCTCGCTGCTGGCCCAACGCCTGCTGGTGCTACTGGCGCGGGTAGATGAACCAGAAAGTGTGTTGGCTGTGACCTTCACCCGTAAGGCGGTAGAAGAATTACGCGCTCGGGTGCTGGATGCGCTCGCCAGCGTTGATGACCCCGAGCCGGCAGCGGCCCATGCGGCGTTGACTTGGCGTTTGGCCGCGGCCGTGCGCGCGCGTGACACGGCGCGTGGCTGGCAGCTATTGGCACGGCCGGCGCGACTGCGCATTCAGACGATCGATGCACTGGCGGGCAGTTTGGTGAGCCGCCTCCCAGTCAGTGTCGGCGCTGCCGCTAGCTTCATCGCCACGGAAGACAATGACGATCTCTACACCCAAGCCGCGCGCGAAACCCTCGCCAGCCTCGACGACCCGGACTATGGCGCGCTGGTGGCGCCCGCGCTCGCGGTGCTCGACAACCACTGGCCACACGCCGAGTTGCTGCTCAAAGACCTACTGCCTCGGCGCGAACAGTGGTTGCGACGGGTGGTGGGCGGCCCGTCACGTGCCGCCGCCGAACTAGCGCTCAGCGCCGCCATCGCGCTGGAGTTGTCCTTGCTGCCCACGCTGCTGGCCGCCCCCTATCGCGCGTCGCTGACCGACTTTGTGCGCCAGGTTAGTCGCATCCTGCAGCAGGGGGATCCGGATAACGCCAGTGCCGGGGCGCTGGCGAGTTTCGATTTCGCGCAACTGACCGCGACCGCCGCGGGCGGCTTGGCCGAATTGCTACTGACCCAAAAAGGTGAGCCCCGGAAGATTCTTCAGAACGCGCAAGGCGCGCCGGAGCTTAAGACGCGGGAATTTAAAGATTGGTTTGCGGAATTGCGCGACCTGCTCAGTGATGAGCCAGAATTCTGCGCCTATCTGCAGAGTGTCCGGACCTTGCCTGACGGACGCTACAGTGACGCGGAATGGGCCAGCGTTGAAGCGCTGTTAAAGCTCTTGCAGCTCGCTGCCGGGACGCTAGATTTGGTGTTTTCAGAGCATCAACGCTGCGACTTTACCCTCGTGGCTGCCGCCGCGCAGCGGGCCTTGGGATCACCCGATGCCCCCACTGATTTCGCGCTCGCTTTCGACTATCAGCTAGAGCATTTGCTGGTGGACGAGTTTCAGGACACCTCGCGCAGTCAGTTTGAATTTTTCAAAGCGCTGGTGGGCGGCTGGACGGGTAACGATGGCCGAACACTTTTTTTGGTGGGCGATCCGTTGCAGTCGATCTATCGATTTCGGCAGGCGGAGGTTGGGCTTTTTCGCGCCTTACAGCGTGACCAACGCTTCGGTGATGTGCCACTTGAGCGCTTAGCGCTGAGCGCCAATTTCCGCACCGTTTCACCCCTGATCGACTGGTTAAACGCAGCCCTGCCTTTGGCGTTTGCGGGGGCCACTGGGCGTTTGCCGGCGTTTAACGGTTTGGTGGCGATGCGGGCGGCCTTAGACGCGGCGGCGGTGCGGGTGTATCCGGTGTATTCCGGAGACTCCGCCGCCGAAGCCCATCAGATTTTCGAGATTATTTGCGCCGTTCGCGCCCGTCGGCCGGAGGCCTCCATTGGCGTGCTGGTACGCAGTCGGGCGCATCTGGGTGGCCTGCCCGCGCTGCTGGCGGCCAGCGACATTCCGGTGGCGGCGAGTGACGTGGAGCCGATGCTCAGCGTACCCATCGTCAACGATTTGCTGGCGCTCACCCGCGCCCTGATGCACGCCACCGATAGCACCGCATGGTTAGCCGTGCTGCGGGCGCCGTGGTGCGGGGTGTCTTTGGCCGCATTGCTAACACTGTCCACCGCTGCTGACGGCGCGCCGGTGTGCAGCGTGTTAGATGACCCCGCAGCGCTGGCCCAGTTGGCCGCCGACGACCGCGTGCGGGTTAGCGCGCTCAACGAGGTGCTGGCGCTGGGTATGGCCCAAGCCCGCCGGCTGCCGTGGGCGTGGCTGGTGGAGCGCGTGTGGTTGGACCTGCAAGGCCCAGCACTCGTGGCGGGCGATGACTTGCGTTGCGCCGGACACTACTTCGAGTTGTTGGCAGAGTTTGAACAACGCACGCCAGATTTTCCGCCAGCTGCACTGCAGGCCTTTGTGAGCAAGCGTTTTGCGCCGGTGCCTCGCACCGACGGCACACCGGTGACCTTAATGACTATCCACCGTG
>CAIPNE010000482.1 GCA_903866355.1 uncultured Gammaproteobacteria bacterium | reverse complement strand
GGCAGGTATTTTTTGCGCTGTTCTTCGGTACCGTAGGCGTAGATGGGATGCATCACCAGACTGGACTGCACGCTCATGGCCGAACGGAAGCCCGAATCTACCCGTTCCACCTCACGCGCGATCAAGCCGTAAGAGACATAGTTCAAGCCGGCCCCGCCGTATTGCTCGGGAATGGTCGCGCCGAGAAAACCCAGCTCGCCAAATTCTTGCATCAGGCTGGGATCGAAGTTCTCGTGTCGGTGCATGTCACGCACCCGGGGTTGCAGACGTTCCTGACAAAAAGTTTGCGCCGCCTGGCTGATGAGCCGCTCGTCCTCGCTCAATTGGGCGGTGAGGTGCAGCGGGTCCTGCCAATTGAAAGGGCCTTCGGCGGTGGCTTTGGGGGACAGGCCTTGGTCGGCGAGGACAGGGTTCATGAGCAGGCTCCGCAGGTACTGATCTAAATGGGGGGCGCGGGTTGATCCGCAACGGGCACCCTGCCCGTAAATAGGCAGTACGCACGCGGTGGTCAAATCGGCTTTCTGCCTTGCGGCAGATCAAGTTCGGTTAAGACCGCAATATTGCGCTGCGTCAGCTAGTTCGATCAAGGCGTTATTTGCTACCATGCCGCCTCTTTTGCCAACCGTTTGCAAGGCTCGCTCACTGCGCCGAAGGACCGAATGACGGTCCACTCGCCCCGCGTGCAGCGCGCCATCTTGGAGGATGAAATGAAGATCCTAGTCGCCGTAAAGCGCGCTATCGACTACAACGTTAAAGCACGGCCCAAAGCCGATGGCACCGGCGTTGAATTGGCGAACGTCAAAATGTCGATGAACCCGTTCGACGAAATCGCGGTGGAAGAGGCGATCCGCCTGCAGGAAGCCGGCAAGGCGACCGAAATCATCGCCGTGTCGGTGGGCCCCGCGACCTGTCAAGAAACTTTGCGGACCGCCATGGCGATGGGGGCCGATCGCGGCATCCTCGTGCAAACAGACAGCGAAACCCAGCCGTTGGCGGTAGCCAAACTCCTCAAAGCCATTGTGGAGCGTGAACAACCCGGGTTGGTGCTGCTGGGCAAACAGGCAATCGACGACGATTCCAATCAAACCGGCCAAATGTTGGCGGGCTTGCTGGGCTGGGCGCAGGGTACGTTTGCCTGCACCGTGCTGCCGGAGGGAGATTCGTTATTGGTGAAGCGCGAGGTGGATGGCGGTATTCAAAGTCTCACGCTCAAGCTGCCCGCCGTGGTCACCGCTGACCTGCGGCTCAACGAGCCCCGCTACGTCAAGCTGCCCAACATCATGAAAGCCAAGAAAAAGCCCCTGGATATTTTTTCGCCCGCCGATTTGGGCATCGATATCACGCCCCGCCTGAAACTGGTCAAAGTGAGCGAACCGCCGGCCCGCGTGGGTGGTGTGAAGGTTGCGGATGTCGAAGAACTCGTCGCAAAACTGCGTAACGAAGCGAAGGTAATTTAACCATGACCGCCCTAGTCATTGCTGAACATAACAACCAAACCCTTAACGTGGCCACGCTGTGCGCGGTGGCCGCTGCGGCCGAGCTGTCGGGCGGAGTGGATATTCTCGTCGCCGGGCATCAATGTCAGGCGGTCGCGGAGCAAGCGGCGCAGGTGCCCGGGGTCGGCAAGATCCTGCTGGCCGATGCGGCGCATTACGCCCATGCGCTGGCCGAGAACTTGGCCCCGCTGGTGCTGAGCCTCAGCAGCGCGTATTCACACCTGCTGGTGGCTGCCACCAGCAACGGCAAAAACCTCATGCCACGCGTGGCGGCCATGCTGGATGTGGCGCAACTCTCAGACATCATCGCGGTGGTGAGTGACGACACTTTCGTACGGCCAATTTACGCCGGCAATGTTTTGGCAACTTTTCAATCTTTGGATGCAATCAAGGCTATCACCGTGCGCATGACCGGCTTTGACGCCGTGCCCGCCACGGGTGGTGCCGCGACTATCGAGGCCGTTGCCATCCAGGCTGATGCCGGCCTGTCGCAATTTGTCAGCGAAGAACTGACCAAATCATCCCGTCCAGAACTGACGGCCGCCGACATCGTGGTCTCGGGTGGTCGGGGTGTTGGCAGCGCCGAAAATTTTGCGTTGATCGAGCGTCTTGCCGACCAACTGGGTGCTGCGGTCGGTGCCTCACGGGCGGCGGTGGACGCCGGCTTCGTGCCGAACGATTACCAAGTAGGCCAGACCGGTAAATGCGTCGCGCCCACTTTATATGTGGCGGTGGGTATCTCCGGGGCTATCCAGCATTTGGCCGGCATGAAAGACAGCAAGGTCATCGTGGCGATTAACAAAGACGAGGAAGCGCCAATTTTCCAAGTGGCGGATTACGGCTTGGTCGGCGATCTGTTTAAAGAAGTGCCGGCACTGTGCGCCGCACTGGAGAAGTAGTTCAGTTCAAATTGACCACGACGAAGGAGGCGCGGTGATGGAACGCGAAGCAATGGAGTTTGACGTCGTGATCGTGGGTGGGGGGCCTGCAGGCTTGGCCTGCGCCATCCGTTTGCGGCAACTTGCGTTGGCGCGTGGCCACGAGTTGAGCGTCTGTGTACTGGAGAAAGGTTCGGAAATCGGGGCGCATATCCTCTCCGGTGCGGTCATTGAACCACGCGCACTCAATGAACTGCTGCCGGATTGGGCCGAGCGCGGCGCGCCGCTAAAAACGCCGGTCACCGACGACCGCTTCATGCTGCTGACCAAGTCCCGCGCGGTGCGGCTACCCACGCCACCACACATGCAAAATCACGGCAATTACATTGCGAGCTTGGGCAATGTGTGTCGCTGGCTGGGCACCCAAGCCGAGGCCGCAGGGGTGGATATCTACCCGGGGTTTGCGGCCGCAGAAGTGCTATTTCATGCGGATGGCAGCGTGAAAGGGGTGGCGACGGGGGATATGGGGCGACTCAAAGACGGCAGCGAAGGTCCCAACTTTGCACCCGGTATGGAACTGCACGCCAAGCAGACCATTTTCGGTGAGGGTTGCCGCGGCTCGTTGACCAAAACCCTGTTTGAACGCTTTTCGTTACGCGCTGGCGTAGACCCGCAGGTGTTTGGGTTGGGCATCAAAGAGCTGTGGGAAATTAATCCTGCGCACCACCATGTGGGGCAGGTGACGCATACCATCGGCTGGCCGATGAACCACAACACCTACGGCGGTTCTTGGCTGTATCACCTCGAAGACAATCTTGTTTCGGTAGGGTTTGTGGTGGGCCTGAATTACACCAACCCGTATCTGAGCCCTTTCGATGAGATGCAACGCTTTAAAACCCACCCGGCTATTCGGGAGACTTTCGCCGGTGCGCGGCGGGTTTCCTATGGGGCGCGGGCGATTAGCGCGGGCGGTTTTCAGTCCATCCCCAAACTCACCTTCCCCGGCGGTTTGCTGGTTGGCGATGGCGCAGGATTCCTCAACGTGCCGAAGATTAAGGGCAGTCATACGGCGATGAAATCCGGCATGACCGCGGCCGAAGCGGTCTTTGATCTGCTTTGTGTGAGCGACGCGCCGGGCCAGGAAGCGCTGGAATACCCCACTCGTTTGCGCAGCACTTGGCTGTGGGACGAACTGTATCGGGTGCGCAATATCAAGCCATCGTTCCATTGGGGGCTGTGGCCCGCGATCGCTTATTCCGCGCTGGACAGCCTCGTTTTACGTGGTAAAGCGCCATGGACCTTCCATCATCAGCCTGATCACGAGTCGCTTAAGCCGGCTGCAGAATGTCCCGTTATCGAGTATCCCAAGCCCGATGGCGTGCTGACGTTCGATCGCCTGTCCTCGGTGTTTTTGTCGAACACCAACCACGAGGAAGCGCAGCCTGGCCATCTCACCCTACGTGATGACAGCGTGCCGACCCGCATCAACCTGCCTTTATATGCAGGGCCAGAGCAACGATATTGCCCGGCGGGGGTGTACGAATTTGTGCAAGACGGTGGCCATGAGCGTCTGCAAATCAACGCTCAGAATTGCGTGCACTGTAAAACCTGCGACATTAAAGATCCCTCTCAGAACATCAATTGGGTGACGCCAGAAGGCGGCGGCGGCCCTAACTATCCCAATATGTGAGGCTGGAATAGCAATGCCCAAAATTAATTTTGTGAGTGCGGCAGGCGTCACCCAGACCATTGAGATCCCAACGGGCTGGACGCTCATGGAAGGGGCGATTCAGAACGGCGTGGACGGCATTACCGCTGAATGCGGCGGCGGTTGCGCGTGCGCTACCTGCCATGTGCTGGTGCCCGCCGCGTGGGCGGAAAAATTGCCACCGATGGCACCGGCAGAAAACGATCTGCTGGAATGCACCGCGGTGCCGCGCAGCCCGCAGTCACGACTGAGCTGCCAGATTGCCGTCACCGGGGCGCTGGAGGGGCTGACGGTCCATTTGCCCGAGCGGCAAACCTGAGCACTGCGACGGGGACGCCCGGTCGGTTATGAACGCCATTGTGGTGGTGGGTGCCGGCCAAGCGGGACTGCAAATTGCAGAGTGCCTGCGGCGGGGTGGCCATTCGGGGCCGCTGACGCTGCTGGGTGAGGAGCGTTGGCCGCCCTACCAGCGGCCACCGTTGTCAAAAAAATACCTCGGCGGTGCCGTCGCTGACGAACGACTGTTTTTCCGTCCGCTCGACTACCTCGCCAAGCAGGAGATTGAATTCCGCGCGAGTACCCAGGTCGTGGCGATAGACCGCGCAAACACGCGGGTGCTGCTGGCGAATGGCGAACAGCTGGCTTACGCGGGACTGGCCTTGGCCACCGGCGCGCGGCCCCGCATGCTCCCGGTGCCCGGTGCTGAACATCCGGCGGTTTGTTATTTGCGGGGTCTGGAAGACGCCCAAGGGCTGCTCGTCAAACTGGCTGCCGCGGCTCGAGTGGTCGTGATTGGCGGGGGTTTTATTGGCCTAGAGGTCGCGGCTACTGCCTGTGCGGCCGGTAAAACGGTCACTGTGATTGAAGCCAGTGAGCGGCTGCTGGCGCGGGCTGTGGCCCCCATCGTGTCCCAGTATTTTGCCGATCTCCATCGCACGCAGGGGGTGGCGCTGCAATTTGGCGCTCAAGTGACCCGCCTCGTGCCGCTAGCCGGCGGCGGCTTGAGCGTTGAACTGAACGACGGCACGGCGCTCCCCGCAGATTTGGTGCTGGTTGGCGTGGGCGGTTTACCCAATCAGGAACTCGCAGCCCAGGCAGGTCTCACTTGCGCTAACGGCATAGTGGTGGATGAATTCGCCCGAACTAGCGACCCGCTCATCGTCGCCGCGGGGGATTGCACCTCGCATATCAATCGGCGCTACCCAACACCCCTGCGACTGGAATCCGTGCAAAATGCGGTCGACCAAGCAAAAATCGCCGCCTTTAGTTTGCTCGGACTCGCGCAGCCCTATCAGGACCTGCCATGGTTCTGGTCTGATCAGTACGACGTAAAGCTGCAAATTGCCGGTCTGTCGCAGTCTCATGACACCGCGGTGGTGCGTGGCGCTGCGGTGTCGGGGGCGTTTTCGGTGTTCTATTTTGCGGCGGGTGCACTGGTTGCCGTGGATTCCGTCAACCGCCCGGCCGATCACATGCTGGCGCGAAAACTATTATCCGCGCAGCGAGCAGTCACGCCCGAGCAGGCTGCCGATGTAAACTTCGATTTGAAACTGCTGCTGTAAAACGCGCCATTGGGCTTTCAAGGCCCCGATACACGGGTAGCAAATCTACTCACAAACGACCAAAACGATCAAAACGAAACGGGGAGCTCATGCCGAAGATTACTTTTATCGATGTTGATGGCACGTCATACGAGGCCACAGTCGATGCTGGCCTGTCTCTTATGGAGGCGGCCATTAACGTGGGCGTGCCCGGCGTGTTAGCTATTTGTGGCGGGAGTTGCGCCTGCAGCACCTGTCATGCCTATATCGACGATGCGTGGGCCACGATAGTTGGTGGGCCCAATGACATCGAAGACGCAACGCTTGATCTCGCCAATGATCGCCGTTCGGGTAGCCGTTTAACCTGCCAAGTCACGGTGACCGCAGCGATGGATGGCTTAGTGGTGCACGTCGCCAAAAACGACTGATCGCCGGTCGCCGCCGCTGGCGCCGCTTAAAGTCTGCCCTTCCGCGTCACTCGCCGGTGGCGGAGGGCGTTGAGAGTCCCGGCGCCGGGGGGTGCTACGAGCAACCTTATGGAACTCCACGAAGCAGTTTTGTCGGCCGCATCCTATCGAGTGCGGATTGCCTTGCAGATTAAACAGGTGCCTTACCGTAGCCTTGTTTTATCGCTGTCACGGGGGGGCGGGGAGCAGCTTTTGCCCGAGTACCGGAGCCTGAACCCTCAGGCTTTGGTGCCCACCTTGGTGGATGGCGAATTTCTGATGACCCAGAGCCTGGCGATGTTGGAATATCTGGACGAGTGCCATCCCACACCGCCGCTGCTGCC
>CAIPNE010000481.1 GCA_903866355.1 uncultured Gammaproteobacteria bacterium | reverse complement strand
GATATTCGGCATTGCCTACAAAAAAGCGTTGAAACGTTTAGAGCGAGAACGTCGCACACCCACGGAATCTTTCGCGGAGGGCTACGACGTTGCTGATGACAGCGATCCCGTCGCAGAAATCGACGCGGCGCAACTTGCCGGGCAGCTCGATACCGCTTTGGCTAGCCTATCGCCCGGCCATCGTAGCGTTGTAGAACTGACTTTTTTACTGGATTACTCCTATGCAGAAGTGGCGCAAATAGTTGGTTGCCCCGTCAATACCGTCAAAACGCGCATGTTTCATGCCCGCGCAAAACTGCGCCACTTGCTGGCCGCGTGCCTCGGTCGAACGCCCTAACCGGATCACTCGTTATGCACCACACTACCCAGACCCCCGTTATCCCCATCGAGGCTCGACACGCGCTGAGTTGGCCACTGCTTCCTTGGCTGGCGAACGGCACGTTGTGCGGGGCAGAACTGGAGGCGACCCGTACTCACGCCCGCCACTGCAGCGTGTGCCGCCACGAACTGGCTCGTCTAGAATTTCTGTCGCAACGCCTTAAGGCGTTGGGACGAGACGAGCGCTGTGAGGATGCTTTGCGCCGGCTCCACGTGCGCATCGACCTCCCTCAACGCCGCGCGCCGGCGCTCCCTTGGGCCTCTGCGGCGGTGCTCGTGTTGGCGTGCGGATTGGTGGGTACGCTGATGCAGAGCGCCGAATCCAACGTGGCTTGGTTGCGCAAAATCGGCCTGAGCATGCTGCCTCAAACCCAGCCCATGGCAAGCGGCCACGCGCCATTGACGGCCCGTTTAGTGTTCTACGACAACGTCACCGAAGGTCAACTGCGCTCGGTGTTGCTGTCGGTAGGTGCCGATCTGGTGGACGGTCCAACAGCACGCGGCGTGTATACCATTGTGATCCATCAAACCGCTGCCAGCGGCGGGGCCGCCAGCGCGCTCAGTCGCCTGCGCCATTCGCGTAAAGTGGTGTACGTCGAGCCAACACTGGCCCATACGGTCTCAGATTTAGGCGACTGATAACCCCGCGGCGGGTGGGTTTGCCCTGCGCAGCTTGTTCTTAGCGTCCAAGAACACGTAGCCTAGCGGTGCGCGCCACGCGTCGCCGCGCCGCTGGCGGACGCGCAGGTCAAGATGGCCCGGCCGCGCGCTACTCGAACTGCGCCCACGATCCCCGAGGAGTATTTAGGTCTGATGTCCAAACTGCGCGCAGCCGTTATCGGGGTGGGTTATTTAGGTACCTTCCATGTTCAGAAATATCTCGCTCTGCCCGAGGTTGAACTCATCGGGGTCGTCGATACCAGTCTGGCTCGGGCCAGCGCATTAGCGACGCAGTACGGCGTTACGGCAACCACGGACTATCGCACGCTGCTGGGTGGTGTCGATTTGGTCTCTATCGTCACGCCCCCAGATACCCATTTCAGTATCGCGCGGGACTGTCTCGCCGCCGGCGTGCATGTACTGGTCGAAAAACCAGTCACCGAAACCGTCGCGCAGGCGGAAGCACTCATTGAACTGGCCGCTGCTCGAGGTCGTGTTTTTCAGGTTGGACATCTGGAACGTTTCAACCCCGCGGTGCTAGCGCTGCGACCGCTGGTGATTGCGCCGACCCGGATCGAGGCGCGTCGACTTGCGCGCTACAAAGATCGGGGCACGGAAGTGGACGTGGTGCTCGACATGATGATTCACGATATCGACATCGTGCTCAGTTTGGTGCCCAGCCCGCTTGCCACGATTGTGGCCTCGGGCCGTACCGTAGTAACCAACAGCACAGATATCGCCGATGCACAGCTGACCTTCCTTAACGGTTGTGTGGCCGAACTGTCGGCCAGTCGGGTGCATTTGGAAGCGGTGCGCGCCATGAACGTCTATTTGCCGGATACCTATCTGTCTATCGATTTTGCCAACCACGCGCTGCTCATCGGAGCACTCGATGCCCATGGACGTAAAGGCGAAGGCCGCGATTTGGCGCTCGAAACCCAGCCGCTGGAGCGCAGCGACGCACTCATGGATGAAATTCGAAGTTTTGTGCAGGCGGTGGTGCAGGGCACCACACCCACGGTATCTGGTGAGGATGGCAAGCGAGCGCTGGCTGTGGCGGTCGCTATTAGTCAGCAGATTACTGCTCAGTCGGCAGGGCTCGCCCGCACGAGCAACCGGCCGTCTGCGAGCTGATCAGTAGCGCCGGGGCCCGGGCATCGCCCGCGCAGGAATGTGCTCTACGTCGCGAATGATGAGACTGCCGTCCGCCGCCACGCGGTGGGCGATGGGGACCAAGCGTGCGCCTTGGCAAGGGCCAGACACGCAGCGCCCGCTCTGCGGGTCAAACAGGGCCCCGTGCAGCGAGCACTGTAAGTAGCTGCCTGAATGATCAAAGAAGCCGCCACCACGGGAGTCCAGTTGGACCCCCGCGTGTGGACAACTGTTGAGAAAAATCGCGAATTTCTCGGCCCGTTGCACCACGATGATTGGCAATGCCCGCACCCCAACAGGTACGCTATGGGCTTGCGCGGTCCCGTCCGCAAGGCTGATGGTGAGCTGAATGTCCATGACTACCCCTAATCCGTACGAAGCCTTTCTCGAAGGTGTCTCCATTGACACAAAATCGCGTGGTAATTTTGCGCAGCGGCGGGGCGTCGAGTACACTCCTGCCACTTCTATAACGGGAACCGCCGGCCGGTT
>CAIPNE010000480.1 GCA_903866355.1 uncultured Gammaproteobacteria bacterium | reverse complement strand
GTCGCCCGCATAGACCAGGTCGCAATGGAACAGCATGGTGGTGCCGATACCGACCGCAGGGCCGCAGACGGCGGCGAGCAAGGGCTTGGGGAATTGCGCCAGTTCGGCGATGAAACGCTGAACCGGGGAATCGCTTGTGCCGGTCACAGGCGGACCGCTCAAAAAATCACGCAAATCGTTTCCCGCACTGAACACCGTGATGTGCCCCTGGATCACGACGACCCGCGTGGCAGCGTCGGCGGCAGCACCGGCCAAGGCATCAGCCATGGCGGTGTACATGGCCTGGGTGAAAGAATTCTTCTTCTCGACACGGTTCAGGGTCAGGGTCAGGACGCCATCGGCGTGATCGATCAGGATGTCTGGCATGGGGAAGTTTTTTTCGGAAAAGATGCGGGATTTATTCAAGCCTGGTTGAAGGCCTGGGTCACGCGGTCTACTGTCAAGCGGGATAAATCATGGTTCCGAACGCCTGGCCGGTCAGGATTTCCAGCAGCAGGACGTGGGGCACACGACCATCCACGATGTGCACGGCTTGGACACCGGCTTTGGCGGCCTCGAGGGCACCGCTGATTTTGGGGATCATGCCGCCGGAGATCGTCCCGTCCGCGACCATGGCGTCGATTTGCGCGGCACTCAAGCGCGTCATCAATTGACCTGCACCGTCGAGCACGCCGCTGATGTTGGTGAGCATCAGCAGCTTTTCCGCTTGCAAGGCCATAGCCATGCGGGCGGCGACCACGTCGGCGTTGATGTTGTAACTCTCGTTATTCGCGCCCACGCCGATAGGGCTGATGACGGGAATGCAGCCTGCGTCTTGCAGGCGGCGCACGATGGCGGTGTCCACGCTGACGATGTCTCCAACCTGGCCGAGATCAATGAACGCACCGGGATGGGCTGCATCCGGCATCGCGAGTTTTTTAGCCTGCAGCAAACCACCGTCGCGCCCGCTCAAACCCACGGCTTTGCCACCGGCCTGGTTGATGAGACCCACGATTTGCTGCTGCACCTCGCCGGACAAAACCCATTCAACGACTTGCATGGTGGGCGCGTCGGTGACCCGCATACCCTGGATGAATTCACCCCGCAGCCCCAGACGCTTGAGCGCGGCCTCGATTTGCGGCCCGCCGCCGTGCACGATCACCGGGCGGATGCCAACCAGCTGCAGCATCACCACATCCTGCGCGAAGGCGGCTTGCAAAGCCGGCTCGGTCATGGCGTTGCCGCCGTATTTAATGACCATGGTGCGGCCCTGGTACTGGCGCAGAAACGGTAGTGCCGCGGCCAGAACCTCGGCAGCCATAGCGGGCGTCGTTGGGGTATCGGGAGCTTCGTGCATGGTCAGGGCTTGAGACAGAATGAGCCGATTATTGGCCTAAACCCGGCGCGAGAACTGGTTCAGCAGGGAATCCGTGGACGCAACGGGCCAGCACCGCGCGCATGGCGGGTACGTCTTGCGCCGCAGTCACCGCGCGCAAGCGGTCCAACTCGGCCGATAACTGCGGCCATGGCAGCAAGGCCTCGCGGGCGCGCAGGATACGGGGGTGGCTGGTGGGTTCGGGGTTGTCGCCGATCAGCAGTTCCTCGTACAGCTTCTCGCC
>CAIPNE010000479.1 GCA_903866355.1 uncultured Gammaproteobacteria bacterium | reverse complement strand
TAGGAGGGCGGTCGCCGGGCTGTCAAGGATTGGCTGAGCAGGGCGATCTAACCGATAATATCGGCTCTTTTCACAAATTGGACCGGTCCAGGTTCCCGCTAAGCTTTATGCCTGTTTCAATGTGGGCGAAAACGGGGACGGATTGAGGCAGACATGCTCGACATACAACTATTGAGGGCGGATACCGCGGCGGTTGCCGCGCGCCTTTCGGATCGCGGTTATGTGCTCGATGTGGCGCAGTTCACCGCACTTGAGAACGAACGCAAGGCGATCCAGACCGAAACTCAGGATCTGCAGGCACGCCGCAACGCGCTGTCCAAGCAGATCGGTCAGCTCAAGGCAAAGAAAGAAGATGCATCGGCGCTGATGGCCGAAGTCAACGCCCAGGCCGAACAGCTGAAGTCGCTGGAGCAGGGTCTGGAAGCCGTTCAGCATAAGCTCAGCGATTTCCTGATGCACGTGCCCAATGTTCCGCATGCCAGCGTGCCGGGCGGGCGCGATGCTGACGCCAACGTCGAGGTGCGGCGTGTCGGCGAACCGCGCAAACTGGATTTTGAAGCCAAAGACCATGTCGATATCGGCGAAGGTCTCGGCCTGTTTGATTTTGAAACGGCAACCAAAATTGCGCGCGCCCGTTTTGTGATCATGAAGGGCGGCTTGTCGCGCCTGCACCGCGCGCTGGCGCAGTTGATGCTCGATGTACATACCACCGAACACGGTTATACCGAGGTCTATGCACCGTATCTGGTGAATGCCGATTCGATGCGCGGCACCGGACAGTTTCCAAAATTCGAGGACGACCAGTTTGCAGTAACCGCTGACGGGCTCTACCTGATTCCGACGGCGGAAGTGCCGGTGACCAATATCGTGCGCGGCGAAATTCTCAATCTGGCCCAGTTGCCGCTCAAGTTTGTCTGTCACACGCCGTGTTTCCGCCGCGAAGCCGGTTCTTACGGCAAAGACACCCGCGGCATGATCCGACAGCACCAGTTCGAAAAGGTTGAGCTCGTGCAGATCGTTCATCCCGATCAGTCTTATGACGGACTGGAAGCGCTGACCGGACACGCCGAAACCATTCTGAAAAAGCTGGAACTGCCCTACCGGGTCATGGCTCTGTGCACCGGCGACATGGGGTTTTCGTCCGCCAAGACCTATGACCTCGAAGTCTGGCTGCCGGGGCAGAGCGCCTACCGCGAGATTTCATCCTGCAGCAACTTTGAAAGTTTCCAGGCCCGCCGCATGCAGGCGCGTTTCCGCAACGACAAGAACAAGCCGGAACTGGTGCATACCCTCAACGGGTCCGGTCTTGCCGTCGGGCGCACGCTGGTGGCCGTGCTGGAGAACTACCAGCGGGCTGACGGCGGGGTGGATATTCCTGCAGCCCTGCAGCCCTATATGGGCGGTTTGAAGGCGTTGGAGCCCGTGCGCTAAGGCGCTGACGCTGGTAGAATCCTGCCCCTCGGCACTGTTGTAACGCCATCCGATCTCTGGAGAGGTGGCAGAGTGGTTGAATGTACCGGTCTCGAAAACCGGAGTACCCGCAAGGGTACCGTGGGTTCGAATCCCACCCTCTCCGCCAGTCAAGCCCTGTAACTTATTGATTTTGAAATCAATGGTTACGGGGTTTTTGTTTTGACCCATATACCTACCCATATTTTGAGCGGGGGTTCGAAATCCCGGCAGAGTTGGGTGAAGAAATCGATTAAACGTGCTCCACTTGCCTACTTATCGCCTTTAAACTGCCGTTCTACCTTGAATAGTTGGCGACTGCAGGCGGGCCATTGTGACTTTGGCAGCTAGTGTATCGGCCAAAGCTGATTGGCTAAGCAGGGTCGAATATCCG
>CAIPNE010000478.1 GCA_903866355.1 uncultured Gammaproteobacteria bacterium | reverse complement strand
TGCGGGTGTTGATGTATCGCGAAGGCACCGTGCGGCTGACGTCACGGGCTTTCAAACTCGATAACTTCGATGACCCGCTGATTCACATCACCAATGTTTACCAGCAGATTAAACACGGTGGGGTGCAACCCGACACCGAACTAAAATGGGATTTCCCCCGCCTGCAGGCCTATTTGTGCCGTGAGAAAGGCGTGGCAGCCGACCACCTAGACAACGTCCTCATGCCCCGTCTGGCGAAAATTCTGGAATACGTGGTGCGCGCCTGCGAAAGCCGGCTGCGGCGCACCCCGCCCGTAGGACATTTTTTTGGTCTGTACGGGGCAGACGTCATTCTCGATGACCAGCTCACGCCGTGGCTCACCGAAATCCAAAAAGGTCCTGGACTCAGCTATAGCGACACCATCAAGCGGCGGGTCCTGCCGCCCATGCTACTGTCGGCGTTGAGCGTGGTGCTGGACATCCAGCATCGCCAGCGAGCCGGCCACGCGTTGGACGACCTTGAGCTGCCAGACGATTATTGTTGGGTCATTGGGCCCTGAGAGTTTTATTGATGCTGATCAAGCACGAAATACGTCCACCGCTATCATTCGACTGCTGGCAAATAAAACCGTCACACCCGTAATTAACACCGGCAGGCGTCCCCAAGAACCATCGCCTCACTAGGTCTCGCCCGTTGACGGCGCCTCACGAATAACAGGGCAAGCGCGTCCTAGAACACCATCGCCAGCCCGCAGCTCAAGGTGAGCTGAGTGGCTTGGCGGTTGCGTTGCGGCTGATGGCCCCAGAGCCAGCCAGTGCGAACGGGCGAGTTCCCGTTACGCTGCTGTGCTGCCGCGCGCGTATCGCCGGGAGAACAGCAGCAGGCCTAATTTAATGCCGGAAGCCCGCGCACGCAGCGGCTTACTGGCGCGCCCGAAGCACTCTGCGGCGTGGCAGATCGGCGGAGAAACCCGTGCGATAACGATCGCCACACGCCCAAGCTGGGTCTATCCGGCACTGGGTAAAAAAGAAAAAGGAGCCACCTGATGAACAACACAGCACGGCCCAGAGTGGTTGGCTACGAGCTAGAGCCTTGGGAAGAGGAGTATCTCCGAGCACGGTTAGAGGGCGTTGAGCTCATTGCGACGGCGGCCCAGCTCGGGACGGAGAATGCCGAACTGGCAAGCGCCGGGAGCGTGGTGAGCGTCTTTATTCGTTCCGGCGTCTCGCGCGAGGTGCTGGCTAGGCTCCCCGGGATTTGCGGCATAGCGACCCGCTCAACGGGCTACGACCATATCGATATGGCCGCCTGTCGCGAGCGCGGGCTGGTCGTGAGCAATGTCCCCACCTACGGCGAGAATACAGTGGCGGAGCACACCTTCGGCCTCATGCTGGCGCTGTCGCGCAAGATTCACCAAGCCTACGTTCGCACGACCCAAGGGGATTTCTCGCTACAGGGTCTGCGCGGCTTCGATCTCAAGGGCCGGACGCTGGGTGTCGTGGGCAGCGGCCACATCGGACTGCTTGTCATCCGTATCGGTCGTGGTTTCGGGATGCGGGTGGTGGCCACGGACCTACGAGAACAGCCGCTGCTGGCGGAAGTTCTAGGGTTCGACTACCTGCCCTTGGACGAACTGCTGGCGTGCTCGGACATTGTTTCCTTGCACGTACCCTATACCCCGGAGACCCATCATTTGCTCAACAAAGATCGGCTGGCGCGCATGCGGCGGGGAAGCCTGTTGATCAACACGGCGCGCGGGGGTCTGGTCGACACCGAGGCGCTGCTCTGGGCGCTAGACGAGGGCATTCTGGCCGGTGCCGGGCTGGACGTGATTGAGGGCGAGGAGTTAATTGCCGAGGAACAGCAACTGCTGCGCCCCGGAGTAGCCACCGAAAAACTCCAAGCGGTCATCCGGGGCCATGTGTTGTTCCATCGAGAAAACGTGGTGTACACGCCGCATATTGCGTTCGACTCCGAAGAAGCCCTGCGCCGCATCCTAGACACCACCGTTGAGAACATCAACGGACTTCTCCGCGGCAAACCCGTGAATCAGGTGGGGGCGTAAAGGACTTTCAGCAGGCACAATACCGCCCACACGTGCCGCGTTTTCGGGCGCAAAATCCCAGCACCTCGCGCAGACAGTGACGCCTATGGACCCCACAGAATTACACCCTTCAATGGTTCGCAAGGCGCGGAAAATCTCCCCCGCGTTGGCGGCGGCCATGCACAGCGTCGGCCCTCCCGAATGGCCCCGGCGCGATGACCAATCCCTAGCACGTTATCTCGCACGGATAGTCGTTGGGCAGCAGTTGTCCACCCGAGCGGCGACGACCATTTGGCAGCGTGTCGAGACCTTGGCGCAGCAGCTCGCAACGGACATCCCCGCGCTGGCTCTCACCAGCGATCTGGAAGCACTCCGCGCCTGCGGTCTTTCTGGCAATAAACTACTTTGTCTGCAGGGGCTAGCTGCGGCCGAGGCCAACGGCCAGTTGGATCACGAACCCCTGGCGCGGCTAGCGCCCGAGGCGCGTGCCAAACAGCTCACCGCGCTGCGTGGCGTGGGTCCTTGGAGCGCCGACATGTTGGCGCTTTTTTATTTTCGGGATCCGGATATCTGGCCGCTGGGCGACTTGGCCGTGCGCAAAACTTTTGAGCATTACCTGAAAGACCAGCCGGGCGTCGACCTCACCGCCGCCGCCTTCGCCCCTCGCCGCTCGCTGTTGGCGCTGTATATGTGGCGCATTGCGAATAACCTCACGTTGACCTAAAACCCCAACCACCGGCGATGGGGCCACGGGGGTAACGCTGCGGCAAGTTAACCGGCGCCTCGACCGCGCTTTTGCGCGGGTTCCCTACCCGCTTGCCCATGCCCTCACTCTGCGGGGCGTGAGGGTTTATGCATTCAAAATCCGCCGGTGGGTGGCCGTCGGCCGGGTTCAGCCGTGGGTCAATGGGCGAGGCGGCGCAGTTTTGGATCGTCAATCAATACCCGACCAGCAAGGCCGGTCTGCCGCCGCCATCCGTTTTGCGACCGGGTGGAACGGCGAGTCAGGACCATCGCGAAGCGCGTTAGTGCAGGCTCCGCCATCCCAGAACTATTTATTCGACAGCGTGGGCGGCGTGGGCCGTGGCGGCGAGGATACGCTGGCTGCTCGCACGCCAGTCTGCCGACGGGACGGCGAGTTTCATTGGGGTATTGGGCGGGGTGAGCCTTGCTTAACCGTCCGACATTGGCAAAAAACAGAACCCAGTCAAGCAAAAAAATCCTCATCTGAATGACCAAGCGCAACCTATCGTGCGGGGTCACTCTGCATCATGCCTCTAGAACAAGCGCAACAAGAGAGCAGCGATGAACCTCAGCACCAAGCCTTCGGCATCCACCCCCGACTACGACGCCATCATCATCGGCGCTGGGTTCGGCGGCCTTTACGCACTGCACAAGCTGCGCGACCAGCAGGGTCTCAAGGTCCGCGCCTTCGACAAAGCCAGCGACGTGGGCGGCACTTGGTACTGGAATCGCTACCCGGGTGCGCTCTCAGATTCCGAAACTCAGGTGTACTGCTACTCCTTCGACAAGCACCTCCTGCAGGAATGGGCCATGGATTCCACCTACCTCACGCAGCCGCAGATCCTCGCTTATCTCAATCACGTGGCTACCCGCTACGATCTGCGCAAGGACATCCAATTCAAAACCGACATCACCGCTGCCCACTTCGACGAGGTCCGCCACCTGTGGGTGGTGCAGACCGACCATGGCGAAACCTACTCCGCGCGGTTTCTCATCACGGCCTTGGGGCTGCTCTCCGTTGTTAACTATCCCGACATCCCGGGTCGCGCCAGCTTCAAGGGCGAGATGTACCACACGGGTACCTATCCACAGGACGTCACCTATGCCGGCAAGCGCGTGGGCGTGATCGGCACCGGCTCCACCGGCATCCAGCTCAACACCGCACTGGCCCCGCAGGTGGGTCACCTCACCGTGTTCCAGCGTTCGCCGCAGTACAGCGTGCCGGTGGGCAATCGCCCGCTCACCAAGACGGAGGTGGTCGCGATCAAGCAGGGCTACGACCAAGTCTGGGAGCACGTCTACAGTTCTAGGACCGGCTTTGCCTTTACCGAGAGCAAGATCCCGACTTTCAGCGTCACACCCGCGGAACGCGAGGCCATCTACGAGCAGGCTTGGCAGAAAGGCGGCGGCTTCAACTACATGTTTGGCACATTCAACGACATCGCCGTTGATCTGGCTGCCAACGAGGAAGCCGCGAAATTCATCCGCAGGAAAATCTCGGAAATCGTCAACGATCCACAGACCGCCCGCAAACTCACGCCAACCGATCTATATGCTCGACGCCCGCTCTGCGACAGTGGGTACTACGCTATTTTCAACCGCGACAACGTGTCGCTGGTGGATTGCAAGGCGACCCCCATCACCGAGATCCAACACAACGGCATCGTCACCTCCGACGGGACCCTGCATGAGCTGGACATGATCATCTTTGCCACCGGCTTCGACGCCGTGGACGGCAACTACAAGACGATGGATCTACGTGGCCGCCAGGGCGTGACCATGAAGGACCACTGGCAGAACGGCGCTACGGGCTATATGGGCACGCTGACCGCCGGCTTCCCGAACCTGTTCATGGTGCTGGGCCCCCACGGGCCGTTCAGCAACCTGCCGCCAGCCATCGAAATGCAGGTGGAAATGATGGCCGACATCGTCGCGAAGGCGACGCAGGACGGCATCACCTGCGTCGAAATCTCCCCCGCAGCCGAAGCTTCCTGGGTCGCCCACTGCGACCAGCTCGCCGCTGGCTCGCTGTTCTCCAAAGTGGACTCCTGGATTTTCGGCGCAAACATCCCCGGCAAGGTGCCGTCGCTGGTGTTCTACTTTGGCGGCGTCGGCCAGTTCCGCCAGGAAGCTGCGGCGATCATCCGCAAGGGGTATCCGGGGTTTGTGATGGAGAAAGGGGGGGTGGCGGCGTAGGTCAGCACCCCGACCGACGCCGACCAACAACGTGGCGGCGTTCTCGCCCTCGGCGGTACCGGGCGAAGGCGGGGTTCTTGACGACGCGCGTCACAACGGGACACACAGGTCATCGCCGCAACCGGACGCACAGCGATCGCCGCAACGAAACACGCGGTTAACGCACAGCGATCGTCCCAACGGAACACACGGCATCGCCCCAACCACACGCACGATCATCGCCCCAACGGTACGGCAGGCGATACACCAACCTGACCGTGCCAGGCCCCAACGGGGCCAAATGTGATAGCCCAGGGCAACGCTCTGGGTCCAATGGTCACAAATATCCCCAGCCCTGAAGGGGCGGAATAATGGCATGAAGTTCACGCCCACACGGCGGTGCGGAAACCCATTCACCGACGCTCGCAGGGGCTCGCAGGTTTCGCCCTTTCAGGGCTCGACATATCACGTGACCTTTCTCCCCCGCAGCCGAAGCTTCCTAGGTCGCCCACTGCGACCAGCTCGCCGCCGACTCGCTGTTCTCCAAGGTGGACTCTTGGATTTTCGACGCAAACATCCCCGGCAAGGTGCCGTCGCTGGTGTTCTACTTTGGCGGCGTCGGCCAGTTCCGCCAGGAAGCTGCGGCGATCATCCGCAGGGGGTATCCGGGGTTTGTGATAGAGAAAGGGGGGGCTTGGCGTAGGGCCCCCCGCCCCGAGCGACAGGGTTGTCTGGCCTATTGCTCGGGAGTGAGACCCGCAAAGTGCTCACTCACTCGCAGGTCACCGTGCGGGTCTGTCGCTCGTGCTGTGGCCTACCCCTGCCGTAACAAACGCGATCTTCGTGATTCCAACCGCCTGCGCGGCTGCCATCACCTCGGTCACGCGTTCATAGCGCGTTCCCCGATCTGCGCGGAGATGCATCTCCGGAGAGGGTACGCCCGACACCAATGTCGTGCGCAAGCGCTCGCTCAACGATTTCATCGCGACCAACGCTCCATCCACGGAAACCCGGCCTTCGGCATCGAGCGCCACCTGCACCGTACCTAGCTTGTCGTCAAGTTTGGTCGCAACCACTTTGGGTAGATCAATCGGCACCGCCTGGTGAAAAAACGGCGCAGTGATGATAAAAACGACCAGCAATACCAGCATCACATCCACCAAAGGCGTCGTGTTGATGTCTGCCATCGGCAGCGTGTGGCTGGATCTATTGCCGTTGTAGTTAAAGGCCATCGTGTTGTCCTCAGTTTGCCGGTGCTGCGTGTCAGGGTGTCGCTGTGGCCGCCTTGGCCGAACCATCCAAGCGAACGCCAGCCACCAGATAGGCGTGCAGGCTATGCGCAAAGCCATCGAGTTGCGCGATTACGAGCCGATTAGAGCGGGTACAGGCGTTATATGCGAGTACGGCGGGAATGGCGACCAATAATCCGGCCGCCGTCATGATTAATGCCTCTCCAACCGGCCCGGCCACTTTATGGAGAACCACTTGGGTCTCGCCGGATAGGCCAACCAACGCGTGGTAGATGCCCCACACCGTGCCGAACAGGCCGACGAAAGGTGCTGTCGAACCCACCGAGGCAAGAAATGTCAAGCCACGCTCAACGCGCGCCTGCGCCATAACGGTTGATTGCTGCAAAGTGCGGCCGATGAATTCACTGGCGTCCACACCCGCACCGATCCCGCCCGTGGATTTTTCTTCATAGGCTCGTGCCGCCAGCACCGCATCCGTGGCGATGCGCGCGAACACGCCTGTTTTGTCTTCAACCTGAATAGCCGACAGCGCTGCTGCGCGAGAATTAGCGTTCCAGAATGACTGCATGGCGCGCGTTATCGAAACGCGCGAACGCAGTTGCGCAACGGCCTTGCCGAAAATGACATACCAGCTCGCCACCGACATCAACAACAGCACGATAGCGACGGCATGCGATACCGCATCCCCTTGCGCCCAGAAGTGGGCGAGTCCAAGTTTTTCATCCATGTACAAACTCCCTTTATGTTGATGTGTTCGAGGCCGCGGTGCGGTGGCGCCAAAACTGGTGTATCGCAACCTCCAACGCCAAGACCATCGTGGCCGACAGCGCCAACAGCGGCATAGCGATGCACAAGACTGCTGCTGTGAGCCACGAGACTAGCGAAGGCGACTTCCACGCACCCGGCAGCAAGCGCGGGAAGCCGAGCGATCCCGGTTGCCGACGTTTAAAGAACATCACCCAGCCAGACACCAGCGAGAACAACACACCGATGCCGAACAGCAGGAGCAACCCCTGATTCCACCAGCCAAATTCTCCACGATGAAACGGAATGCCGATGGCGGTCGCTTTGGCAAAGACAGTCTGCTTGTCCCAGCCGGCGTAATACAGCGATTGTCCGCTATACGCATCCAGCACCAGGTCGAAGCGTTTCTCAGGTTGACCGCGATCAGCAGCAGCAGCGCGCCATGTTCCTTGCTGCCCGCGCGGCGGGGTCAGTTGCAACATGACATCCGGTGCCTGCCGCCGAGTGAACTCCCATGCCGCTTGCCATGTCAGCGGCGCTGTTCCCGCCAGCGCAGTCGACTTCAGATGCTGCGGAACTGGCGGCGGTGCTTGGCCGATACTGTCGCGCAACGTTCTGATTTGGTCGCCAGCATATTTGCTCCAGGTCAGCCCGGTCGTCAGGACCGTCAGACTCATCACGGCGAGCGCCACACCGATAAAGCTGTGCCATTGCTGCCATGCAGGCCGTCCTTTGGCACCGGATTGCGGCAACCCTTTCTGACCACTACGCGGCCACCACAGGGATATGCCGGTCAGCAGCATGACCATCAGCCAACTCGCAGCCAACTCAATCATCCAGCGCCAATTATCGTTTTGCAGCAGGCGGGAATGCAGCTGCTTTGCCCAATTACTGAAACGCGCTTGACTGGCGAGATCGCCCACCACCTCCGCCGTGTAAGGATTGACGTAGACGACCATCGCTTGCGCTGGCAAACCGAAGCTGGGCCGAGCGGCAGGCGCAGCCTTGGCGGGGTCAACGTGATGACCTCCATGCTCGGATATTTTTGCCACCATTGGCGCGACATTGACTTTAACCGTGTCGCCTGCCTTGTAGGGCGGGACGACTGAATGCAATGCCCATCCCACAGGGGCCGCAACGCTCGCTGCAGCGACTGCGTCGTCGAGCGGCCGCATTGCGCCAATCGGCGTCACTTGGTCCAAGTGATCATAGAGCGCCGCTTCGATTTGCGGTGTGAAGATGTAAAAAATGCCGGTCAATACGGCAATCAACGCGAACGGCGACGCAATCAGTGCAGCCCAGAAATGGATGCGCCAGAACAGGCTTTTGCGGCGCGCCAACCTAGCTGTGTTCGCTGACTCGCTCGCGTTTTTATTTGAATGGTTCATCTCGTTCCCAATTATTGTCTGCACACCTAGCTGCTCCCGCCCATCGGCGCGAGAGGCTCCACATCAAAGACCTATTCGGCATCAAAGGTATAGCCCAAGCCGAGCATGACGTTGCGCGGCGCACCCGGCGTGTACTGGTTCTGTGTGTTGGGTGAATAAATCCCTACACCGGAATAAGTGCTCGACGCCGAATCCGCGTAATGCTTGTCCGTCAAATTGAGCGCCTGCAGCCACACTTCCCAGCCCTTCGTGAACTTGTAGCTGCTGCGAAAATTTACCAGCAGCTGGCCGGGGTACTGCACCGTGTTGGCGTTGTTCATCCAGTATTCGCCCTGATGGACCAGCTCCAGTGCGACGCGCGCCCTTTGCACAGGCTTGTAGCCGACCTCGAAGGTTGTGATATCGCTCGGTGCCTGCGGCATTTCCTTGTCGCTGTAATCGAGCGTGCGGGAGACTTGATATTTTAAAAACCGATGGGAGGCGATAGTAGTACCAACGCGCATATCGAACGCACCGCCATCGTAGTTCAGGCCCAATTCCAGACCCTGACTGCGCGTCTGGCCAGCATTGCGGTTTTCGCTGTTGCCGGGCGTGATGGTATAGCTGACGATCGTCTCACGACCTTCCAAGCGATAGAGCGCCGAATCGAGTCTCAACGCACCGTTCAGGAAGTCCATGCGCAAACCCACTTCATAGTTGTTGTAGGTCGCGGACTTCAGGTCGGGAATGCCGGTCTTTCCATACAGCTGGCTCACTTCTGGCGGCGTAAAACCTTCACTGAAGTTCGTATAAACGCTGGCTGAATTTGTTAGCGCATAGGTCGCGCCTATCTTGGGGCTGAATTGTGAAAAACTGCGTGATTCGTTCGGAGCGCCGAAGTTAGTGCTGCCAGCCGGTGCGAGATTGTTTTTGAAATCGTAGAGAATGCTATCGAAACGGCCACCAACCACGGTGCGCATTTTCACCAGCGGTGAAAATTCCCATTGCACGAACCCTGCCGTGTTC
>CAIPNE010000477.1 GCA_903866355.1 uncultured Gammaproteobacteria bacterium | reverse complement strand
TCGATCAAGCCGGCAAGATGGTCGTAGCTGTCGTAGGCGTCTACCCCCAAACGAGTCTTGACCGTGACAGGCACACAAACTGCCGCCCGCATGGCGGCCACACATTCGGCGACGAGGCTGGGTTCTGCGATCAGGCAGGCGCCAAATTTGCCGGCTTGCACGCGATCGCTAGGGCAACCAACGTTGAGGTTGATTTCGTCGTATCCGGCTGCGGCGCCGAGTGCTGCCGCCAAGCCCAATTCCTGCGGATCACTGCCGCCCAGCTGCAAGGCCACGGGTGACTCATACGGGTCGTGTCGGAGCAGCCTTTCGGCGTCTCCATGAGTGAGCGCTGCGGCCACTAACATTTCGGTGTACAGCCGCGCACGGCGCGACAACAGACGGGCAAAATACCGATAGTGACGGTCAGTGCAACCCATCATGGGGGCCACGCAAAAGCGCCAATCTGAGAGGGGTTCCGCGACACTCATGCGCAGGCCGATGTGGGTAGCGTTAAGCCACTAGCCAAGACGGCGCGGGTAAAACTCGCCCTCAGATAGAAGCCTCTGGGCAAGTTGGTGCTTGGCGCGCCTTGCTCGTCGGTGCTCGGGGCCTGTACCCGCCCATGGGCAGCTTTAGGTCGAATCTGCAAAAATTGTCCGAGTCGTGCATCCAACTGGCCGACTTGACCGGTGGTCAGTAGTGTCATTAATTCTTCCCAATCCGTCCGCAGTTGCGCTTCATCGCTCGCCGAGGGACTCCATAAAACTGGCCAGCCTATGCGTCGTTGAGCCGGGCTTAAGTCAGGCCCGCTTTCCAGCGGAATCCAGAGGACGCGGGCGAGTTTGCGGCGTGCTAGGGAGTTTTCCCAACGGGCGCCGCTGGTCGTGCGCAGCGGTGCGACGCACAAGTAAGTGGATTCACGCGGCGCCCCGTTGGCGTCGACGGGAATCGTTTTTAATTCGATGCCAAGGGCCATGAAGTCGGGTGCCGGTCGCGATCCAGCATCTGCACCCAGCACCAACTCTAGCAGCACACCGGCAAAGCCCTTGGCGCGTCGCGGGTCGGTGGGCACCACGAGTGCGCAGCTGCGGGCGAGGTCGCCGACGGTGAGCCCCGCGAGGGCTTGGGCGCGGTGCAACAGTTCGGTTTCCGAGCGCGGCGGTGTGACGCCGCTAGTCATTGAGTACCGCGAGAATTTCTTCGCGCAGGCGCGCTTGGCGGGTGACATCGGACAGTGGCTGGTTGTCGAAGTCGGTGATCTGAAAATAATCTTCGGCGCGCTCACCGATGGTTGAAATCCGCGCATCGTGCAGCCGAATACCTTGGTTTTGCATGGCTTTCCCCACGAGTGAGAGGAATCCGGGACGGTCGGTAGCAATGACTTCCATCACTGTGCGTTCATGGGTTGGATCGCTTAAAAAAGTGACCGCGGCTGGTGCGCTGAAATTGCGCAGACGCCGATTAAGCCCTGGCGCGCTGCGCGTCGCGGGAATCTCGCGTGTTCGCAAGGCGCTCCGCAAGCGGCTTTGGATATCGTGGATGCGCTCCGGATCGACGACGATGCTGCGGCTTTCTGCGTCGAGGACTATGAAGGTATCTAAGGTGTAACCGGCGGCGGAGGTGACAATGCGCGCGTCTTGGACGTCTAAGCGCAGCCGGTCTAGGGTCGCGGCGGCGATCGCAAACAGGTAGTCCACGTTTTCGGCATGAATAAACACCGAGGTGCCACCCAGATTTTCGAAGTTGCGCAGCGCGATGACCGGTAATTCATCGGCGTCGGCCGACAAAATGACGCCGGTATGCCAGGCCACTTCAACCGGCCGATGGCGCAGAAAATATTCTTCGCTGAGAGTTCCCCATAAGAGTGCCACGGCATGTTCGGGATACACGCTGCTGGCGAGTAGCTTACGGGCTTCCTGCCGCGTGCTCTCGGTACGTTCGCTGCGTTCGAGGCTGAGTTCAGCCCCGCTGCGCAACGCGCGCAAAGTCCCGAGATAGAGCTCAAAAATCAGCGAGCGTTTCCAACTGGTCCACAGTTGCGGGTTAGTGCCGCGAATGTCTGCGATGGTCAATAAAAACAGGTAATCAAGTCGTGTTTCATTGCCCACGAGCGTCGCAAAGGTTTTAAGGACGGCAGGATCGTAAATGTCCTCGCGCTGGGATGTGGCCGACATCACCAAGTGATGCCGCACTAGCCAGTGCACGAGGTTGGTGTCGTATTGGTTCAACCCATGCCCCTGACAAAACGCGGCGGCTTCCTCGGCGCCAAGATCGCTGTGGTCTTGTCCGCTACCTTTGCCCACGTCGTGGTATAGCCCGGCGATATACAAAAGCTCGAGCTTTGGGATTTTTTCAATCGCTTGCCGTACCAGACCCGGTTGATCCTCCTCGGTAAGGGGATATGAAAAACGCCGCATGGTCTGCACCACAAACAACAGGTGTTCATCGACGGTGTAAACGTGAAAGAGGTCGAACTGCATCAGGCCTTCAATGCGTGCGAACTCCGGCAGGTAGGCGGCCAGCACCCCATAACGATGCATGCGCAGGAGTTCGTGGCCAACCCGTCGCGGCTGGCGAATAATTTCCATAAACAGGCTGCGCGCGCGGATGTCGCCGCGAAATTTTTCGTCGATGAGGTGCAGGCTCTCGCGGATCAGGCGGATGGTGCTGGCCCGTACGCCGGTGATCCAAGGATTGCGTTGCATCAGCAAGAAAATTTCGAGCAAGGCGGGCGGGGTGCGCTTGAAGACTTGGTCGTTCACCGCCTCAATGTAGGTGCCGCGCAATTGGAAGCGCCGGTTGAGAGGGGTTGCGCGGGCTTCTCGTTCACGTTGGACGATGGCTTCCTGAAACAACCCCAGCAGCATTTCGTTGAGGCGTCCCAGTTCACGCACCGTTCGATAAAATCCGCGCATGAACTGCTCGACCGCGCGGTTGTGCGATTCATCGACAAAACCAAAGATCTCCGAGACTCGCCGCTGGTAGTCAAACAGCAATCGATCCTCGCGCCGACCCGCCAAAAAATGTAGCGCGCAGCGGATGCGCCACAAATGGTCGCGGCCACGCACTAACGCGTGATATTCCTCGAGGGTCAGAAAGCCATTGTCGATGAGTCCCTGTAAGCCCGCTGTTTTAAAATGTCGATTAGCTACCCAAGCAATACTTTGGATATCACGTAAGCCGCCGGGACTTTCCTTGATGTTGGGTTCCAACTGCTGGAAAGCGTCGTTGTAGCGTTGATGGCGCTGCTCCTGCTCCGTTATTTTGGCGGTAAAAAATTGGTCGACGGGCCATAGATGAGCGACATCGGTGGCGTTGCGAACCGCATCGAGCAGCGCTGCGGGGCCGGCGATCAAACGTGCTTCCATCAGGTTAGTCATGACCGTGATGTCCCCGGCCGCCGCACTCACGCACTCTGCAACCGAGCGCACGCTGTGGCCGACTTCCAAGCCGATGTCCCACAAAAAAGCGACGAAGCTTTCGAGTAGTTCTTGGGACGTGGCGTCTAGTGCTGAGCCCAGCACAATGCACAAATCAACATCCGAATGTGGCAGTAGCTCGCCTCGACCATAACCACCCACCGCCAGCAAGGCATGACCCGTTTCCCGCAGGGACCAACGGCGCCATGCGCGGATCATGAGTTCGTCGATGAAGGCTGCCCGCAGGGTGACCACTTCTTCGGCTGGAGCACCACTAAAGAAACGTTGCTTGTGCCGATCGTTAGCTTGGGCCAGCACGGCCCGGCAAGCGCTGGCAATAATCAGCGGTCGAGTTT
>CAIPNE010000476.1 GCA_903866355.1 uncultured Gammaproteobacteria bacterium | reverse complement strand
GGGCGGCTGCTGCGAGTGCCAGCCACCGACATCGGCGCCATCGCGGGCTGGTTTCAGGCGGTGCAAAGCGCTAAGCGAGGGGCCTCGACGTGGAATGAAAAAGAACAACGCTCCGAAGTGCTGCGCAGCGCCGGTCAAACCGAAGTGCTGCGCGACGCCAGTGCCGCCACGGACTTCCAAGTCCCCCGCACCACACCGGCCAAAGTCATGGAAGTCATCGGTATTCCTCTGCCCAAACCGGGTTTTTACGTGGCGGAAATCGCCAGCCCGCGCTTGGGTGCTGCGTTGCTCGATCCGGCTGCGCCCTACTATGCCCAAGGCATGGCGCTGGCGACGAATCTTGGCGTGCATTTTAAATGGGGGCGGGAGTCATCCTTGGTGTGGGTCACCGCGCTGGACACGGGCAAGCCGGTGGCACAGGCCACGATCAGCATTCAGGATTGCACCGGCAAGCAGCACTGGGCGGGTCGTACCGACGCCGCGGGTTTAGCCCACGTGACGGAAGCCTTGCCCAACAGCAACCTGTTGCCGGCGTGTGATTGGAATGGCCACGGACTCATCGCGACGGCCAGCTTGGGCGAAGATACCGGCTTCGTCGCTTCGGGCTGGAACAACGGCATCGCTACTTGGCGCTTCGGTCTACCCGGCCCGAGCACGCAAACGGCACACACCGTGGCCAGCGTGTTCGACCGCCCGTTGTTTCGGGTGGGCGAAACGGTCCACATGAAACAAATTCTGCGCACCCGCGGCGTGCAGGGCTTTGCCCCTTGGCTACCGGAGGGTCAACTCACCCTACGCATTCGTCATGACGCCAGCGGCGCGGAATTCCCGCTCACCGCGCCGGTAGATGCCGCGACCAGCAGCGCCATCACGCAATGGACGATACCGCCTGATGCTCGGCAAGGGGTGTATCGGGTAGAGGCCGCAGACGGCGACAACTGGCTGCCGACCGGCGATTTTCGAGTAGAGAGTTTTCGCGTGCCGCTGCTGCGAGCCAATTTACAGGTGCGCGAGCTGCCGCTGCTCAACGCGGCCGGTGCGCCACTCGACGTGCAGATCAATTTTCTCGGCGGGGGACCCGCCGGCGGGCTGCCGATTAAACTGCGCGGTTTGGTGGAGGCTCGTGCAATCAGCTTTCCGGACTATGAAGCCTATGTCTTCATGAATGGCGATGTCACCGAGGGCATTGTCGAGCAGTCAGACACCGCGTGGAGCGCGCCCCAGAGCGCACCCCAATCCGGTGCCGCGCAGCCGCTCGCGGTACAGTCTGTGACGCTCGATCCACACGGTGGCGCAAGCCTAACGCTCACCGACCTGCCCGTCCGCGCGACCCCGCAAACGCTGACCGCAGAAATTGAATACCCAGATCCCAACGGCGAAATGCTGAGTGCGGTCACCCGGGTGCCGCTGTGGCCGTCCAGCATCGTGTTGGGGCTCAAGCCCGAGAGTTGGACCCTCAATCAAAGCCATTTTAACTTTAACGTGGTGGCGCTGGATATTGCCGGCAAGCCGCTGGCGGGGGTAAAAATTGCGGCAGATCTGCTCCAACGCATTAATTACTCGCACCGTAAACGCTTGCTGGGCGGCTTTTACGCTTACGAGAATCGCAGCGAGATCAAAGCCATCGGCGCCGCTTGCAGCGGGCGCACCAACGCGGCCGGCGAACTCCGCTGTACGACCCAATCCGCGGTGGCCGGCAACCTCATTTTGCGGGCGCGTGCGCGTGATGCGCAGGGCAACGCCAGCGTGGTGAATCAGGACGTATGGGTGGCCGGTAAAACCGACTGGTGGTATGTGGTGGAGGACCACGATCGCATGGAATTGCTGCCCGAGCGACGGGCGTACGCGCCGGGCGAAACCGCCCGCCTGCAAGTGCGGATGCCTTTTCGCGAAGCGACCGCATTAGTGACGCTAGAGCGCGAGGGCGTGTTGCAAAGTCAGGTGGTGCAACTGTCCGGCAAATCCCCGGTGATTGAGTTACCCATCCCCGCCAACGCGGCACCCAATGTGTTTGTGTCGGTGTTAGCGGTGCGTGGGCGCGAGGCCGACATTGCGCCCACTGCGCGCATCGATTTGGGTCGCCCGGCGTTTAAGCTTGGGATGACCGAGCTGCGGGTAGGATGGCAGGCACAGACGCTAAACGTCACGGTGACGCCCGAGCGGCAGGACTATCGCGTGCGCGAAACCGCGCAGGTAGATATCCAGGTGCAGCGGGCAGACGGCCAAGCACTCGCACCGGATACTGAAATTGCGCTCGCGGCGGTGGACGAAGGTCTGCTCGAATTGCGCGCCAATGACAGCTGGGAACTGCTGACCACGATGATGCAGCGCCGCGGCATCGAGGTGCAGACCGCCACCGCGCAAATGCAGGTGATCGGTCGCCGGCACTATGGCCGCAAGGCGGTCGCGCCGGGCGGCGGTGGTGGTAGCGGCAACGGCACTCGCACCTTGTTTGAAACCCTATTGACCTGGCAACCCCGGGTGAAGCTTGATGCGCAGGGCCATGCGAGCGTCGCCGTGCCACTCAACGACACCCTGACGAGCTTCCGGATTGTTGCCATTGCCACCGCGGGAACCGGGCACTTTGGCACGGGGAGTGCCAGCCTGCGCACCAGTCAGGATCTCATGCTGTACGCGGGACTGCCGGCCATGGTCCGCGAGGGCGATCGCTTGCAGGCGCTGTTTAGCGTCCGTAACGCCGGCAACTCCGTGTTGGAAACCCAGCTGGGTGCCACGGTCACGCCCTTGCTCGACACCGAGGCAACGCCAGCGGTGCCGAGTGTGCTGCCCACGCAGGCAATTTCTTTGGCACCCGGCCAAACGCAGGAAATCAGCTGGGACTACCAAGCACCCGATGCGCGCCAACTGCGCTGGCAAACTCACGCCACCAGCGGCGCACTGACCGACGCGTTGGAAGCACGGCAGCAGGTCATGCCGAGGATTGAGGTGGCCAGCCTGCAGGCGGACGTGTTGCAGCTAAGCCACCCCCAGTCGCTGCCGGTCAGTGCCCCAAGTGAGGCATTGCCCGGACGCGGTGGACTGCGGGTAAGTTTTCAGGCGCACTTAGGCGAGGGGCTGCCCGGGGTGGGCGAGTACCTGCGCGCCAGCCCTTATCAGAGTTTTGAGCAAAGACTATCGCGCGCCATCGCGCTCAACGACACCGCCGCTTGGAACACCCTCATGGGCGCGCTGCCCACGCACTTGGACAGCGATGGTCTGGCCCGCTATTTTCCAGGGGCAGCTCTCGGCAGCGATATTCTGTCGAGCTATCTGCTGGCGATCGCCCACGAAGCCGGGCGCGAAGTGCCAACAGTGCTGCGGCAACAGCTGCGCGAGGGCTTGGTGCGCTTCATTGAAGGCACGCTTGAGCGGCCCTCACCGCTGGCAACCGCCGATTTAACGCTGCGCAAACTGGCCGCCATCGCAGCGTTGAGCCGCTACCCAGAAGGGATCAACCCCGGTTGGCTGGACAGCATCGACCTCACGCCCACCCTGTGGCCGACCTCGACGGTCATCGACTTCATCGACCTCCTGCGCCGTTCGCCCAACCTGCCGGCACGCTCTCAACAGCTGGCCGGTGCACTGACGACTTTGCGTGGCCGTCTGCAGCAACAAGGTGGTTTGATGACCCTGGCACCAGCGCCCGGCAGCGACTTGCCCTGGCTCATGGTGTCTGGCGACGCCACGCTCAACCGTGCGCTGCTGAGCGTGTTGGAAGCACCGGACTGGGCCGGCGATGTGCCACGACTGGTGGCGGGATCGCTGACCCGACAACGGGCCGGACATTGGGATACTGCGCTGGCCAACGCGTGGGGCGCGCTGGCTTTGCGCAAATTTTCCGCCCGTTTTGAGGCCACGCCGATCACCGGTCAGTCCACCCTCACACTGGGGGATCGCACCACGACCATTGACTGGTCACAGCCACCCACGACACTCGATCTGCCCTGGCCCACCAGCCCCGCACGCTTGAATCTGCAGCACCAGGGCACCGGGGCACCTTGGGTTAGCGTCGAGAGTCGTGCGGCCATCGACTTACGCGCACCGCTGACGAGCGGTTACACCTTGGCGCGTACGCGGGTCCCGGTGACCCAGCGCGTGCCAGGGGAATGGCACCGCGGCGATGTGTACGAGGTGCGCTTGGAGATCAACGCGAGCACCGATATGACCTGGGTGGTGGTGCGTGATCCCCTCCCCG
>CAIPNE010000475.1 GCA_903866355.1 uncultured Gammaproteobacteria bacterium | reverse complement strand
TGCGCAAACGCAAAAATTCTGTGCCAATTTGCGCGGCAATGTCGCGCAAACCGTTGTGCCCACCGTGGCCGCCACCCGCCTTGAGCCGCACGGTCCCAGGGGACAGGTCGAGTTCATCGTGGAGAACTAAAATCGCGGCGGGTTCTATTTTGTAATAGCGTGCATAGGCGCCCACGGCTTGCCCGCTATGATTCATGAAAGTGGTGGGCTTGAGCAGCACGATCGAGCGCCCAGCCAACCTCAGCGTACCGAGTACCGCCTGAAACTTACTTTCCGCGCGTAGGCTGGCGCCTTGTTGTGCCAGCTTGTCCAGCAGCCATGCGCCCACGTTGTGGCGGGTGCGTTCGTATTGGGCTCCGGGATTTCCAAGCCCTACGATGAGGTCGATGCCGCTGGTCATTCAGGCAGCCAAGTCGGCTCGGCCGGGCGATGCTGCCCGACCGAGACGGCGAATGGGCCTTACTTCTTGGACGCCGGCTTGGCGGGCGGCTTGGCCGCTGGTTTGGGCGCGGCCTTGGCGGCAGGATTGCCTTTGGCGCCTTTGGCAGCAGCAGCCGTTGGCGCTTCTTCTACCACGCGCGGGGCCTGGATCATGATCACCGGTAAGGAGGCGTCGCCACCCGCGGAGAGCGGGGCGATGCGCACGCCGGCCGGCAAGACCAAGTCCGAAAAATGCAGCGTCTGACCCAAACCCAAGGTCAGCAGATCGACCGAGATGTACTCCGGCAGGTCTTTTGGCAGACACGACAGCATCGCCTCGCCAGCATAGTGGATGACCGTGCCACCACCTGATTTGACGGCTGGGCAGATGTCTTGATTGAGGAAATGCAGCGGAACCCGCATCGTGAGCTCCTCGTTTTCATTAATCCGCAAAAAATCCATGTGCATGATGATCGGCCGCACTGGGTGACGCTGCATCGCTTTCAAAATGACTTTTTCATCAGTGCCGTCAGGCATCTTGAGGGTCAGGATGTGCGAATAAAACGCCTCATGTTCGGACTGCAGCAGCATTTTGTTATGGTGCAGTTGGAGGCAGACCGGTTCCTGACCCGCGCCGTACAGAATCGCCGGCAATTTGCCATCACGACGCAGGCGGCGGCTCGCACTCTTCCCCTGCAGGGTCCGCAGTTCAGCGGTAACCTCAAAACTAACTTGCATGTTGATTCTCCTGAAATGACTGTCTAAGCGACCTCACGCCTCCCGCGACCAGGCGGCGTGGGCCGTTTGGGTCAATCGATAAACATCGAGCTCAGTGACTGCCCCGAATTCATCCGATTGATACTCTCACCCAGCATGGCCGCCACCGAGAGCACTCGGATGCGGGGGCAGGCTGCCGCTTCTTCGGAAAGCGGGATGGTGTCTGTGACTACAAGCTCATCGAGCTCGGAGTTGTTGATATTGACTAGCGCCTTGCCGGACAGCACCGCGTGGGTGCAATAGGCGGCAACCGCAATGGCGCCGCGCGCTTTGAGCGCCTTGGCGGCTTGGCACAACGTGCCGGCGGTATCGACCATGTCGTCGACGATGACGCAGCTGCGGCCCGAGACATCGCCGATGATGTTCATGATTTCAGCTTCGTTAGCCCGTGGGCGGCGCTTGTCGATGATGGCCAGATCGGCGTCGTCCAAGCGGCGAGCAACAGCACGCGCGCGCACCACGCCCCCCACATCGGGGGAAATCACCATCAAATTTTTGTACTCGTGCTTCCAGATGTCGCCGAGCAGCACCGGCGAGGCGTAAACATTATCCATCGGGATATCGTAGAAGCCTTGAATTTGATCCGCGTGTAAATCCACGGTTAAGACTCGATCGGTGCCCACGCTTGCGATCATATTGGCCACCACCTTGGCGGAGATGGGCACCCGTGCCGAACGCGTACGGCGGTCTTGTCGGGAATAACCCAAGTAGGGAACGACGGCGGTAATGCTGGCCGTGGACGCGCGCCGCAGTGCGTCGATGAGCACCATCAGTTCCATGAGGTTGTCGTTGGTGGGTTTGCAAATGGACTGCATGACAAAAACATCGCGTGCACGCACGTTTTCGGCAATTTCGACCATGACTTCGCCGTCGCTGAAGCGGCTGACGGTGGCCTTGCCCAAGGGTATTTGTAAATGTCCCGCTACCGAACGGGCGAGCGCGGGATTGGAATTGCCCGCAAAGAGCATCATGGCCGAGCGACTGGGAATCATATCCACGAATGCCTTACATCAAATTGGCTGGGGAGCCAGGATTCGAACCTGGGAATGCCGGGATCAAAACCCGGTGCCTTACCACTTGGCGACTCCCCAATATTCTTTGGGTCTCTAGTGCGGCGCCTCGCTAAGCGCCAACCGATCTAACAACGCGGAGCGATTACTCCGACGCGCGACAAACCATGTCCACTGCGCCGGCACCTGCTGCCCTGTTGCTCGCGCGGCCGTTTCCGAACCGAACGCGGCGAAAATACAAGCTCCCGAACCGCTCATTCTAGCTGGCGCAAATTGGCCTAACCAGTCGAGCGCTTCACCCACCGCAGGGAACAAACGACGCGTCACAGACTCAAGGTCGTTGCGGGTGTCAGCCTGCGGAAGGGACGAAAGTGTGAGTGGGGGAGTATCCCGTGTCAATTCAGAATCACCAAAGATCATCGCGGTGGGCACTTCACACCCCGGATGAATGACCAGAGTCCAGCCTTCTGGGGCCTCTAAGGCCTGTAATTGCTCGCCCACACCTTCGGCCCAAGCGGCCCGTCCGCGAACAAATACGGGAACGTCGGCCCCCAGCGTGAGGCCAATGTCGGCCAGACGCTCCTCCCCAAGGGCGCAACCCCATAAGTGGTCGAGTGCACGTAACACTGTCGCCGCGTTTGAACTCCCGCCACCCAAGCCCCCGCCCATCGGCAAACGTTTCACGACCCGAATATCCACGCCGAGCGGGGTGGCCGCAGCACGCTGCAAGGCTTGCGCGGCACGCACCACCAAATCTTGGGCAGGCGGTACCCCGGGCAAGTCGCTGAGGCGCGTAATAGCGCCGTCGGGCCGGACGTTGAAAAACAGGTCGTCGCCGTAATCCAGAAACTGGAAATGGGTTTGGAGCAAGTGGTAGCCGTCGGCCCGGCGGCCTACCACGTGGAGAAAAAGATTGATTTTGGCCGGCGCAGGCCAAGCGATGGTGTTCATTTCAGCGTGAGGTCCCAGTGATCTATGGCCAGTCGAATATTGACCTCGCCCGCGGTTAACGTCAGCCGCTTGGGCAAGGATAAGCCCTGCACAGGCTGGTACTCCTGCACCCGCAGTTGCCAGCCAGCTTGATCGAGCGCCGTTAGGCGGCCACTCGTGTCTAGCTGCAGATTCGCCACCGGCGCGCGGGGATCAGGCACGCCACGCACCCAAAAGCGCGCGCCATCAATCGGCAACGACCACTTCAAGTGGGCCTGCATCAGCGTTTCTAAATCCGGTGCCGTGTGTCGCTGACCGTCGGGCGTCCTGAGCGCCACGCCGAGCTTGGTACTCGATAAATGGAAAGTGCCCTGCCCCAGCGGGGCCATCAGCCAGAGATCGACAGCACTACCCGCCTGCACCCAACGCACACCCACGCTGCCTCCCCCGCTACCGCGGTGAATAGCGGCGCGGCCCTTCAGTGTAAAACCTTCAATGCGCAGCAACGCGGCGCGCTGCCCAGCCCAAGTCGCCGCGAGTAGCTCGGGGGTCGGCGCAGGTTGCCGCGGCGCCGTGGCGCAAGCGGCCAGCAAGCAACCGGCAAAAACCAGCAGTAGCGTACGCATCACGGCTGGAGACGCTTGGCCGCCTCTAGCACTTTGGGCTCATTCGGGTGGCGTTTGAGCGCGCCTTTCAGCAGCGCCTTGGCTTCATCACGGCGCCCAAGCGCCCATAAGGCTTCGCTCAGGTGGGCCAGAACTTCGGGATCGTCGCGCAATCGGTGCGCCTGTTCCAAATAAGTCAGCGCTTCCGCCGACTTGCCCTGCCGATGCAAAACCCAACCCATGCTATCCAGAATGTAGAAATCGTTGGGGGACTGCGCCAACGCCCGCCGGATAAAACCCTCGGCCTCCACGTAGCGCGTGGTGCGGTCTGCCAACGTAAAACCCAGCGCATTCAGGGCCTGTGCGTTCAGGGGATCGTGGGCAATGATGGTGTTCAAATCGCGTTCCAAAATCTCCAAACGGTCCATGCGCTCGGCCAGCATGGCCCGGTTGTACAGCAGCGCCATGTCGTAACCGGCGTTCAGCGCGTTGTTGTAGACCGTCATGGCCTCGTCCATCTGGTGGTGAGACACCAAAATTTCCGCCTCGGTCATCACCCGCTGAGCGACTTCTTCGGGACTGCCGGGTTTGGTCTGTGCCAACAGCGCACGGGCGTCCGCGATCTTATTTTGCCCTGCGAGCAACACCGCCACGCGAAGCTGGGCCGCAAAGTGGTTAGGCCCCACAGCAACTTCCCGGTAACGCGCCAGAGCGGCCTCGGGGTGGCCCTGAGACTCAGCGATTTGACCCAAATAAAATTTGGCATCGTCACCGTGCTCGGTATTTTTTAACAGCTCGCGAAAGGTCTTCGCTGCGGGTTCAATCTCGCCCGCCTGCAGACTCAGCAGGCCTAAGGCATAGAGGACGTCGGCGTTATCCGGGGATTTTTGCGCGAGTCTGAGGAACTGTCGGCGCGCTTGCGGGTAATGTTTGTCGTCGGCCAACAACCGGGCATACAGCAGGCGCAGGGCGAAATCCTCGGGTTTGCGCTTGAGCACCCGCTCCAAAAACTCAACACCTTGCGCGGCGTGGCCCTCTCTCTGCAGCGAGGCGACATAGGCCAACGCCAGACTGGGCGTGATGTCGATACGCTCGGCCAGCTTTTGCATCACCGCATTCGCTTTGGTTGGCTGTTCTGCGCGCAGCGCGAGCACGGCGTAGGCCACCAGCGCTTCGTTGTCGTTGGGCCGCGAGGCCACCAACTGTTCCATCACCTCCAGGGTGATGCGCCGGTCGGCTTCATTCCCCAACAAGCTCGCGATAACCCGAAAGCGCACGCCATCGCTGCTGCGGTCCTGACTCAGCACATATTGCAGTTGCGCCAAGGCTGCCGGGGCATCGCCGCGCCGAATGTACATCGCGGCCAACAGCTGACGCGCATCGAGATCTTTGGGCGCCAGCGTTACCCATCGTTGGGCGGCCGTGAGCGCTTGGGCCGGTTCTTCAGCGTAGATCGCCAGACGCGTTGCACGCTCGGCTAAGGCAGCATCTGGCTGGCGTTGCGCAAGGGCTACATATTGGCTAACCGCTAAGGGCAGCTGATCGCGTTTTACTGCAAATTCAGCCAGCAGCAGCGTATACAGCGGATCATTTTCGAGGTCGACCAGTCCCACTGACGGCGGACCAATTGCCGTGGTGTCGTCTTCCGAAACCAAAACCTCCGGGGCAGCCTCGCCAGTGGCCGAGTGCTTTAGCCAATCCTGCCCCGCACAGCCGCCCAAACTCAGCGCCAACGCCAACGCGGCACCCAAACCCGCCCGACGCGCGACGGCGAGCAGGGCCGGGGTAAACACTGCAAGGGAATTCATGGGTTAAACTATAACCCAGTCGAAAACCTTCTGTTTGGATCCGCGCGCGCCACGACCGGTACGCGCCCACCATTTCCCAGGTCGCGACGCCCCGCCCATTCAGCGCAATTCAAACACCAGCATGCCCATTCTCGTCTTCGGCATTAGTCATCAAACCGCGCCCATCGGCGTGCGGGAACGAGTGGCCTTGGATGCAGAACAATTACCCGCGGCACTGGCCGGCGCACTGGCGGCCCACGGCACGGAAGAAGCGGTCATTCTGTCTACTTGCAACCGTACCGAGTTCTATCTGGCCGGCGACGCCATCTCGCCCGGCCCACTGAGCGACTGGCTGATCCGGGTCAAAGCGCTCGACCCAGCCACGCTCAGTGGGCATTTCTACACCTTGCAAGACGAACACGCCGTGCGACATACGTTCCGGGTCGCGTGTGGACTGGATTCCATGGTGGTCGGTGAACCGCAGATTTTGGGCCAGCTCAAGCTGGCCTATCAAACCTCGGTCAACGGCAATGCGGTAGGAAAAACGCTCGGCAAACTGATGCAGCACGCCTTTACGGTCGCCAAAAAAGTGCGGACCGAAACCGCCATTGGCCGCACGCCGGTGTCTGTGGCGTATGCAGCCGCGCGCTTGGCCCGGCAAATTCATGGCGATCTGGCCGACCGAACGGCACTGCTGATCGGCGCCGGCGACACCATCAGTCTGGTCGCGGCCCACCTGCGCCGCCAGGGCGTGGGCCGTTTAGTGATTGCCAACCGCACCTTGGCACGCTCCGAAGAATTAGCGCGGGAAATGGGGGGCACCACGATTGCGCTGGCAGACCTCGCAACACACCTGCCCAGTGCGGACATCATCGTCACATCAACCGCCAGCCGTCTGCCTCTTATCACCCGCGAGCTGGTCCAGACCGCCATCAAGTCGCGTCGTTATCAGCCCATGTTCATTGTGGATTTAGCCGTGCCGCGTGACGTGGAACCGAGCGTTGCTACGCTCGACGATGTTTACCTATACACCGTGGATGACCTCAATAACGTGATCACGGAAAACCGCGAACTGCGACTCACGGCGGCGGCGCAGGCCGAAGAAATCGTTAATCTCCACGCGCAAATATTTTTGGACTGGCTGAACTCGCTGGATGCCAACGCCACCATTATTAGCTACCGCCGGCAGGCTGAAGCCGTGCGCGATGAACTGCTAGAAAAAGCCCAGCGGCGGCTGGTAGCGGGCGAAATGCCCGAAGAAATCCTGCGCGGACTGGCCGCCAGCCTAACCAATCGACTGCTCCACCACCCTACCAGCAAGATTCGCGCAGCCAGCATCGAGGGGCGCCGGGACCTGGTGTTTTTCGCGCGCGAACTGTTAGGGCTGGATGGCCCCGAGGATGCAAACCACTCATGAAAGAATCTCTCCTGCGCAAGCTCGAGCAACTGGCCCAACGACGCGAGGAAATCGATGCGTTGCTGGCAACCCCCGAGGTCATCAACGTCCAAGACCGCTTTCGTGCTCTGTCACGGGAACGCGCCGAGATCGACCCGCTCGTCACAACCTATGGGGAATATTCCCAAGCGCAGGAGCGCTTGGCACAAGCCGTGGTGATGCAAAACGACGATGACCTCGACCTGCGGGACCTGGCCGCAGACGAAGTGACCAGCACAAAATTACAGCTCGGTGAGTTGGAGCAGCAAATCAACCTCCTGCTGCTACCCACCGATCCGGCGGATGGGGCCAATATCTTTGTCGAGGTACGGGCTGGCACCGGGGGCGATGAAGCGGCGCTATTCGCCGCCGAACTGTTTCGCATGTACTGCAAATATGCGGAGCAGCGTGGCTGGCAAGTCGAGATCATGAGCGCCAACGCCAGCGAGCTGGGTGGCTATAAGGAAGTGATCGGCCGGGTCATCGGTCAGGGCGCGTATTCCCTGCTGAAATTTGAGTCGGGCGCACATCGGGTGCAGCGCGTGCCGGCAACGGAATCTCAAGGCCGCATTCACACGTCTGCCTGCACGGTCGCGATTCTCCCCGAGCTAGACGCCATCATGGATTACGACATCAACCCCTCGGACCTCAAAGTCGACACTTTTCGGGCCTCCGGCGCGGGTGGGCAACACGTCAACAAGACCGACTCCGCTATTCGTCTCACCCACCTACCCACCGGGGTCGTGGTGGAGTGTCAGGACGAGCGTTCCCAGCACAAAAATCGCGCCCGCGCGCTCAGCCTGCTCAAGTCCCGCTTACTGCAAAGCGAGCGCGACAAACAGTCAGCCGAGCAGGCACAGACTCGGCGCCTGCTGGTGGGTTCTGGCGACCGCTCCGAACGCATCCGGACCTACAACTTCCCGCAGGGCCGAGTGACCGACCATCGCATCAATCTCACGGTCTATCAGCTTGAAAGCATCCTAGAAGGCGAGCTAGACCTCCTCGTGGGACCGCTCGTCAGCGAGCATCAAGCCGAACTGATGGCCCAGTTGGGTGCGGATGCCTGAGGAGCGCACCCTTCAGACGATCGGGGCCGTCCTCGGTGCGGCGGTGGCCGCAGTGGGGCCAGACCAGCGTCTGGATCTGGAACTGCTGCTCGGACAGGCCACGGGACTCAACCGAGCAGGTTTGTTGCGAGAAAGCAGAAGTGCGCTCGCGCCGGCGGCACACGCGCAATTCAACGCGCTGTTCGCCGCCCTTCGCAGTGGTCGCCCGGTGGCGCAGCTGCTGGGGGAACGCGAGTTTTGGTCGCTGGCGCTGAAGGTAGATGAGCACGTGTTGATCCCCCGCCCGGAGACCGAACTGCTGGTCGAAATCGTGCTCGAGCTGGCGCGGCAAGCGCCGCCGGGGCCCATTATCGATCTGGGCACCGGCACCGGCGCTATCGCCATCTCGCTGGCCCGAGAACTGCCCGCGCGCACCGTGCTCGCCAGCGACGACTCGCACGCCGCACTCCGAATCGCCGCCCAAAACGTGGCACGCCACGCCCCGGCGCGGGTGCAGCTCATCGCCGGCGATTGGCTAAACCCGGTGGGACCGGCACGTTGCGCGCTGATTGTCTCCAACCCGCCGTATGTGAGCGCGCAGGACCCCGCGTTACAGGCCGACGGCGCATTGCGCTTTGAGCCCCGCCGCGCGCTCGCGTCGGGTCCCGAGGGGCTCGACGCGCTCGCTGAGATCCTGGCGCAGGCCCCTGCGCGCCTACTCCCCGGCGGCTGGCTGGCGCTCGAACACGGGGCCACGCAAGGTCTGGCGGTACAGCAATTAATGGCCGCCGCGGGTTTCCAGGCGATCGCCACGCGCCATGATTTAGCCGGCCTGGCGCGGGTAACCTTCGCGCAACAACCCGCCAACGCCTGATTTACGTCCGCCGCGCGCATCGCCCATACTCGCGCAATGGACGAACAACGCCTGCTCCGCTATAGCCGCCAAATCCTGCTACCGGAAATCGATATCGGGGGGCAACAGCGCCTAATCGAATCAACCGTGGCGGTGTTTGGGTTGGGAGGGCTGGGCTCGCCCGTGGCGCTTTATCTCGCGGCCTCGGGGGTGGGCAGATTGGTGCTGGTGGATTTCGATGAGGTCGAACTCTCCAACCTACAGCGCCAAATTATCCACCTGACAGCCGATTTGGGGCGTCCTAAAGTGGCCTCAGCGCGCGACCGGCTGCTGGCGTTGAACCCCGAGATAATCGTCGAAGCGGTGCCGCAACGGCTGGCCGATACGGCGCTGGATGAGCTCGTTCAGCGCGTCGACCTCGTGGTGGACTGCACCGACAACTTCCCCACCCGGTTTGGCCTTAACGCGGCGTGCTGGCGGGCGCGCAAGCCACTGGTCTCGGGCGCGGCCATCCGCTTTGAAGGGCAAGTGAGCGTTTACTTTCCGGGCCAAGCCGACAGCCCTTGTTATCGCTGTCTGTACGACGATGGCCCGGGCACGACAGAGACCTGTAGCCAGACCGGCGTGGTAGCGCCGTTGTTGGGCATCATCGGGAGCGTGCAAGCACTGGAAGTCATCAAAGTGCTCACGGGCATCGGCGAGCCGCTGAAAGGTCGCCTGCTGGTGTTGGATGGGCTGCGCATGGAGTGGCGCAACCTGCGTTTCAAACGTGACGAAAACTGCCCGGTGTGCGGCCCCCCTCGACCAGAATGACCTTGCAGCTGCCGGCCGCGCTGCATCAACACCTACTAGCGCACGCCCTTGAAACGCCCACGCTGGAAGTGTGCGGGCTGCTAGGCGGCGTGGGAGCCACGGCTACCCGGCTGTATCGCATCGCCAATATTGCCGCCACGCCACAAGTGGCCTTCACCATGGATCCTCAAGCGCAGCTCGCCGCCATGTTGGAGATGCGCGGGCGCGGCGAAACGTTGGTCGGCATTTATCACTCACACCCCACCACCACCGCCCAGCCCTCGGCCACAGATCTTAAAGAAGCGGCGTACCCGGGCGTCGCTTTTCTGATTGTCTCGCTCGCCGCGCCCGCCGCGCCGGTGCTCGCAGCCTTCGCGTTTGATGGTCAGCATTTCACGCCCATGGCGCTGCGCCTCACAGAATCGGCGAGGCTTCAGTCGGAGGGCTGTGCGTCGCTATCCCTAGGGTCCGCATCGACCCCAACACAGTAGGAATTTCCCCCATGACCATCGCTTTGCTTATCGCCCTGGGCGCAACGACCGTGCTAGCCCTCTATGCAGTCATTCTCTACAACGGCTTGGTTAATCTAAAACATAGCGTGGGCAAGGCCTGGGCAAATATTGATGTGATCTTGAAACAGCGGCACGACGAACTGCCTAAACTGGTGGAAGTCTGCCGGCAGTACATGAGCTTTGAAAAAGACACGCTGGCGCAGGTAACGGCGGCGCGTGGCGCGGTGTTCGCCGCCAGCACGCGTGGCGACGTGGTCCAGTTGGGCGCCGCCGAGGCGACCCTGCAGCGCGGCCTCGGCAGTCTTTTTGCGCTGGCAGAGAGCTATCCCGACCTCAAAGCCAACGAAAACTTCCGCCATTTACGCGAGCGCATTTCGCAGTTAGAAAACGCCCTTGCCGACCGCCGCGAGCTCTACAACGACACCGTGAACCTCAACAATATTCGGGTGGAGGAATTCCCCGATCTGCTCATCGCGCGACTGCTCTCTTTTGGGCCGCGGCCGCTGCTCGAGTTCACCATTGAAGAGATTCGCGACGTCGATCTGCGCGCGTTGTTTCACTAACTGCCGCCATGCTGGCCGCTTTAGCTGGCGCGCTACGTACGGCCGCGCCCGCCGAATTCTGGCTGTGGGCGGGCGGGGGTTGCGCCTATCTGTTGTGGGCGGCGCGCACCGCTTTTGTGGCGCTGACTTATCGGCGCTTGATTCAAGACACGCCGACCACCCGCCTGCGGGCGGCGGCGCAGGGTTTTGTTGAAGTCAGCGGCACGGCACGCCTGTTTGAAGGGGAACCGGTGCTGGCCCCGCTGACCAATCGCCCCTGCTGTTGGTATCGCTATCGGGTGGACCACCGTGTCGATGACGAATGGCGGAAGGTGGATGGCAGCACCAGTGAGGAAATTTTCATGCTGGACGATGGCGATGGTCGGTGCGCTATCGATCCCGATGGCGCCACCGTTACCCCGTCGGTCAGCCACGTCTGGTACGGCGCCACGTCCTATCCTAGCCAGCCCCCGCGCCCACGTGGGCTAGCCGTGTGGTTTGCCCGGGGCAAATATCGGTATCGCGAAGAACGTATCGACATCGGCTGCGAACTGTACGCGGTAGGTTATTTGCGCACCCACGGGGGTGCCGGGCCGGAATTGGCGCAAGCCGATGCGGCGCAAATTCTGCGCGAATGGAAAGCCGACCGCACCAGCCTGTTAGCCCGCTACGACACCGACGGAAATGGCGAAATCGATCTCCAGGAGTGGGAGCGCGTGCGCGCGGATGCGCAGGCCGTGGCGAATGCCGCAATGGGCGGTACCGGTGTGCCGCCGGCTGTCGACGTGCTGTCGCGGTCGCCGCAGCGGGGGCAGCCATTTCTGCTGGCGGCCGGCAGTCAGGAGAGACTGGCGAGTAGCCAACACCGCCGGGGACTGCTCGCCTTTGGGAGCGCACTGGCAGTAGCCGTGGCGTTGCTGTGGGCGTTGAACGTGCGTTTTTAAGCGGGCAGAGTGCTCCTCGCGTGGTAAATTCAATTGCCCACCGCGCCCATTGGAACGCCCAACATGAACCAAGCTCAGGCCATCGAAAAGGCCACCGCCAGCCTACCGGCCTTCTCGAACATCCAGCCAGACACTATCGGCACTAGCATCCGCGCGCTGCTGCGCGACAACGAAACAACGCTCGCGCGCCTGCTCGACCACCAAGCGACCCCCACTTGGGCCAGCCTGTGCGCGCCGCTCGAAGACCTCAACGACCGCCTAAGCCGCGCGTGGGCGCCGATCAGGCATCTGCACAGTGTGGCCGACACCCCGACGCTACGGGCCGCCTACAGCGCGCTGCTGCCGGAAGTGGTGGCTTACGGCACGGCGCAGATGCAGAACGACCGCCTCGCGGCGGCCTATCGGCAACTGCGCGAGTCCGCAGAATTTGCCCGGCTAACCCCAGCCCAACGGCAGGTTGTCGAGCATGCGCTGCGCGATTTCCGCTTGGGCGGCATCGACTTAAACGAACCCGAAAGAACGCGCCTAGTGGCCCTACAACAGCGCCTCACCCAACTCAGCCTGTTGTTTGAAGAACACGTACTAGACGCCACGCGCGCGTGGAATTGGCACACGGAGACACTCGCACAATTGCGAGGGCTGCCCGCACACCTGCTCCAACTGGCCGCGCAGAACGCCGCGCAACAACAGCGCGCCGGTTGGGTCCTCACGCTCGATCAACCCTGTTATCAAGCGACGATGCTCTACGCTGAAGACCGGGCGCTGCGCGCGCAAATGTATGAGGCCTACTGCACACGCGCCTCTGAACAAGGCCCTAACGCCGGGCAATTCGACAATGGCCCGGTGATCGATGAAATGCTCCAATTGCGCCATGAGCTTGCGACACTCTTGGGCTACGCCAACTACGCCGAATACTCGCTGGCCACCAAAATGGCCCCGTCGTGCGCCCATGTGAGCGATTTTCTGCGCGAACTGGCGGCCCACTCGCAAGTTCAGGCACACCAAGAAATGGCGACGCTGCGCGAGTTTGCGCGCGAGCACCTGCAGTTAGACACGCTAGAAGCTTGGGATGTGGCGTTCGCCTCCGAGCGCTTGCGCTTGCATGCTTTTGATATTTCGCAGGAGACCCTACGGCCCTATTTTCCATTGGCACGGGTGTTATCGGGTCTATTTGAGATCGTGCACCGGCTCTTCGGCATCACCATTCAACCGGTCACCGGGCTAGACACCTGGCATGCCGAGGTGGCGGGCTATCGCATCGTGGACGCCGCCGGTGAGTTACGCGGCTTGTTCTATTTGGATTTATTCGCCCGCGCGGGCAAGCGGGGCGGGGCCTGGATGGACGAATGTCTGGTACGCCGCGTGACCCCGAGCGGCACCCAATATCCCGTGGCGTTTCTCACCTGTAATTTCACCCCGGCGGTGGCGGGCCAGCCCTCGCTGCTCACCCACGAGGAGGTGCTGACGCTCTTCCACGAGTTTGGTCACGGTTTACATCACTTGCTGACGCTGGTGGACGAAGCCGCCGTGTCGGGCATCAATGGGGTGGCTTGGGACGCGGTAGAACTGCCCAGCCAATTTTTGGAGAACTGGTGCTGGGAAAAGGAGGCCTTGGCCGGACTCGCCCACCACCACGCCACCGGCGACCCGCTGCCTGAGCCCATCTTTACCCGCATGCTGGCCGCGAAAAATTTCCAGAGCGGCCTAAAAATGCTCCGGCAGGTCGAGTTTTCCTTGTTTGATTTCCTGCTGCACGCTCGCGACCCCGCCGAAAACTCCGTGCAAGCCTTGCTCGAGGAAGTGCGGCACAGCGTGGCGGTGTTAGTGCCGCCCACGTGGAATCGATTTCAGCATAGCTTTAGCCACATTTTTGGTGGCGGCTACGCGGCCGGCTACTACAGCTATAAGTGGGCCGAAGTGCTGGCCGCCGACGCCTTCTCTCGGTTCGAAGAAGAGGGTGTTTTTAACCCGGCAGTGGGGCGTGATTTCAGGCAACACATTCTGGAAGCCGGTGGCGCGACCGACGCCATGACGTTGTTCCGGCAATTTCGTGGGCGCGACCCAGCGCCTGAAGCCTTGTTGCGGCGTTCTGGACTACTCCCCTGATTCAGTTTAAAAAGTCGGGCATGCTGCGACTGCCTATCGTTTTTACTTTGCTCAGTGGGCTGTCCAGCATGGCAGTGGCCGCAGAGTCGGCGTTTGTCATCGATAAACTACTGGTTGGGGTGCACCGCGAAAGCGACCTCAACAGCGCAATTATCAAAGTGCTGCCCACCGGCACCCAGCTGCAAGTGCTAGAACGCAAAGACCAAATCGCCAAAGTCAAAGACGCTGACGGCATCATTGGCTGGGTTGATGCGGCCTACTTGATGACCGAACTACCGGCCGCCAGACAGCTCGCGGACGTCCGGCAAGAACGGCAAATGCTCGCCGAGCGTATCAGGCAGCTCGAGGCCAAAAATGCCGAGGGATCGCCGGCCGACAAAGCCACTACCGGCAAGGTCGACCTGCTCACCAATGAGAACACCGAGCTAAAAAGCCAAGTGTCTTCGCTCCAGATTAAAGGCGGCAATCTGGAAGAACAGCTGAAAACCCGCGGTACGGCACTGGCCCCCGACGGAACCGTAGGGGGCGAATTGCGTAGGGCCAACGCGGAGCTTTCCAGCACCATCCAAACCCTCACGCAGCGCAACGTGGAACTCGAAGCGCAGGTGGCCAGCGATACCGCGCTGGGCCAGCTCAGCGGTGCGTTACGCCTCAGCTCGCCGTGGATTATTGCGGGCGGCTTTTTGCTGATGGTGCTGTCGTTCGGCGCTGGGCTTTTTTGCATGGACTACCTCAATCGCCGCCGTCACGGCGGTTTTCGGATCTAAACCCAAATGCTGACCGTTGCCTCGTGGAACGTGAACTCCATCAAAGCGCGACTACCGCACCTCGAGCGCTGGTGCGCGCAGGTGGCTCCCGATGTTTTGGCGCTCCAAGAAACCAAAACCGTCGACGCCGGATTTCCACTACAGGCGTGCCAGGACTTGGGGTACCACGCGACAATCGCAGGCCAGCCCTCTTACAACGGGGTGGCTATCCTGAGCCGCCAATCGCCGCTCGAGGTGGTGCGCGGGATCCCAGGCTTCGCAGACCCCCAGCAGCGCGTGCTGGGCGTCCATCTGCCAGAACTCTGTGTACTGAATCTTTATGTGCCCAATGGATCTGCGGTGGGTTCGGAAAAATACGACTACAAACTGGCTTGGCTAGATGCGCTGCTGGCTTGGTTGCCCACGCTGCTGGCCCAACACCCGCGACTAGTGGTGGTGGGCGATTTCAACATCGCACCCGAGGACCGTGACGTTCACGATCCGGTGCAGTGGCAAGACCAAATTCTCTGCAGCGAACCCGAACGCGCGCGTCTGCGCCAGCTGATGAGCTCGGGCATGGTCGATACGTTTCGGCTCTTTGAGCCCGCCGGGGGCTGTTACTCCTGGTGGGATTACCGTGCCGCAGGATTTCGCCGCAATCTCGGATTACGGATCGATTTAGCCCTCGCCAGTCAGGTACTCGCCGCAACTTGTGTGTCATCGCACATTGATCGTGAGCCGAGGGGTTGGGAGAGACCGTCCGACCACGCGCCGGTAGTGGTTACTTTTAGCGATAAATGAAAAAAAATCCCGGGCAGTGTCTTCACAGCGCCGTCAGTTTTGCGGATGATTAGGGCGTCCCCCTTAGGCTTGGCCGATGGCACCCGACGACTCCGCATATTCGTTTGAATTCTGGGCGGGTCTTGCGGCGCAAGACCCGGCGTCTTTTGAACAAGCCCGGTGCCAATTGATTGAACGCCTGATTGCCTCAGCCTCGGATGCCGCCAAGCCACGCCTGCGTGGCCTGCAGTGGCAGGTGGACCGCCTACGCGAAGTGCACAGCCCGTTGAGCGCGTGCGTCAGAATTTCCGGAATGATGTGGGATCGCCTGTTGGGCTCCAATGGTCTGCTAGACGCCGTGGACCGCCTCAGCAGGCCGGAGAAAACCAGTCCTCCCCGGCTGTCGCCCTGCCAAATTCTACCTTTCGTGCGGCCCTCCAAAGCGGGGGATGTTCGCCGCCCTTGAATTAAGCTCAGAGGGCTTCTAAACTCACGCCCCTTGCCCAGCCGCGGAAATTAAAGTTCTACCGTGCCATGAAAGCCGAAATCCATCCCGCCTATCACGACATTACGGTGACCTGCAGCTGCGGGAACACCATCCAGACACGCTCCACGACTAAAACCGACTCGGTTTCAGTCGACGTATGCTCCGCATGCCATCCGTTTTATACGGGCACGCAGAAAATTGTGGACACCGCGGGTCGCATCGACAAATTCCGCCGCCGCTACGGCACCTAGGCCCTAGCGCACCCTGCCCGAACTTCGGGCAGTCACTCTGGTTAGCAGTTCCCCGCCATGCCGCAAAGCATGGCGGGGCTCAAATACTATGAGCCCCCCCCAGACGCGACTCGTGCCCCGAGAATATCGGCGCGTGCTAACTGTCTGCGCGTCGCGAGGTCAGGCAACTGCGTGTTCAACGCAGCCGCTGCACAAGCGTTATCCAGCCCGGCCCGGGCTTCTTTTTAATTCTTCCTTAAACCAACCGTCCACAATCGAACGCAGTAGCGGCACCCCTTCGCGGCCCGTCGCGGAAAATGCGTGCACGCCCGCCGGATCAGCGCCTCGTTCCTGCAACTGCACGCGCGCTGCCCTGAGCGCGGCGAAGACCGCTTGCCGCCCTAGTTTGTCAGCTTTGTTGAGCAGCAGCGTTTGCGCCACCCCAGCGGCTGCCGTCCATTCAATGAGGGCCAATTCCTCGGTCTTCAGTGGATGACGCGCATCGGCAATTAAAACCAAACCCGTGAGTGATGTCCGGCGCTCCAGATACAGCGGCAGGGTCTTCTCCCAATGGGCCCGCAGACTTTTATTGACTGCCGCGTAACCAAACCCCGGGAGGTCGATCAAACGTCTGCCGGGCGTTAAATCGAACACCACCAAATGCTGGGTCCGCCCGGGGGTGCGACTGGTCCGCGCCAAGCCTTGCTGGTCGCACAATGCGTTTAGCACACTGGATTTACCCACGTTT
>CAIPNE010000474.1 GCA_903866355.1 uncultured Gammaproteobacteria bacterium | reverse complement strand
GCAAGCGGGAATTCAGATCTTTATGGATCGTCCGGATTAACGCTGCTGCGCGCCTAAACGGGCTGAACTACGCTCGTTTCATCAATGGCCTGTTGCGTGCGTCTATCCAGATCGACCGTAAGGTGTTGGCCGATTTAGCGGTGCATCAGCCGGCCGCATTTGCGGAGTTGGCGAGCCAGGCGAAAGCGGCGCTGGCCGCTTAAGCCCGTTAGGTTCACCCCGCGCGAGCGGGGACATACGGGGTCACTACGACCCCGTTTGCCTTTTCATCCCTCATCGCTAAGTGGCCCTATGACCGCTGCGCAAGCATTGCAAGAAATCGGACTTGCCGAAATTGAAGCGGCCGCTGAACTGTCGGCGCTCGACGCCGTGCGCGTTAAATTTCTCGGCAAAAAAGGTTTGGTTACCGACGCCCTCAAAACGCTGGGGACGCTGAGCGAGTCGCTCCGGCGCGAGGCGGGCGCAACCCTGAACGCCACCCGCGACGCGCTCAACACGGCGATTGCCCTGCGCCGCGAGGTGTTGACCGAGCAGGCTATGCACGAAGCTTTGAACTCGAGCGCGGTGGATATCACGCTGCCTGGGCGCGGCCAACGCGCGGGCGGCTTGCATCCGGTTACCTTGGCGCTAGAGCGAATGGTCGGTATTTTTCGGCGCGCTGGCTTTGAAGTGGCGACGGGGCCCGAAATTGAGAACGATTTTTACAATTTCGAAGCCCTCAATATTCCGCGCCATCATCCAGCCCGTGCGATGCACGATACGTTTTATTTCCCCGATGGACTGCTGTTACGGACCCACACCTCGCCGGTGCAAATCAGGACCATGCTAGATCGTGCTCCACCGTTTCGCATCATTGCGCCGGGGCGGGTCTATCGCTGTGATTACGACCAAACGCATTCCCCCATGTTCCACCAGATTGAAGGCCTGTTCATCGATGAGCACGCGACGATGAGCGATCTGAAAGGGCTGTTGCACGAATTTTTGCGCCTGTTTTTTGAACAAGACGATCTGCAGATCCGGTTTCGCCCCTCCTATTTTCCGTTCACCGAGCCCTCGGCCGAGGTGGATATCAAGCTGCCTTCGGCCCACGGTTTTTCGGACTGGCTAGAGGTACTGGGTTGCGGCATGGTGCATCCCAATGTCTTGACCAACGTGGGTATCGACCCTAACCGGTTCCAGGGGTTTGCCTTTGGTCTGGGGGTAGAGCGGATGGCGATGCTGCGCTTTGGTGTGAACGACCTGCGCTTGTTCTACGAGAACGACCTCAAATTTCTCCGCCAGTTCGCCTGATGTCTAGCACGTTTTTTCAAAGCCATTCGGTGGCTTGTGTATGAAATTCACCACGCAATGGATGGGCGATTGGCTAGCGCTGGTAACCGAACCCGAAGTCTTGGCGGCAAAACTGACCATGGCCGGCTTGGAAGTGGACTCGCTGGCGCGCGTGGCGCCCCCTGTGACCGCATTGGTCGCGTGCATCGAGGCGGTTTCCCCCCACCCAGCATCAACTCAGCTTGCGGTGTGTCGGGTGCGTATCCAACCCGACCAGGTGGTAGAGGTGGTCTGCGGCGCACCCAATGCTCGGGTGGGCCTGTGTTGCCCGTATCTTGCCCCGGGTAGTGTGTTGCCGGATGGGCGCCAGATTAACGAGACCCTGATTCGGGGCGTCAACTCTGAGGGCATGCTCTGTTCCGCGCTCGAATTGGGCTTGGGAGAAGCGGGTGCTGGCTTGCTCGAATTGCCGTCAGATGCGCCCATCGGGGCGTTACTGCAGACCTATCTCCACCTCGACGACTGGGTGTTCGAACTCGGACTAACCCCCAACCGTGGCGATTGTCTGTCGCTCTTGGGGGTTGCCCGCGAATTGTCGGTGCTATTAGAGCAGCCTTTGTTAAAAACCACGGTGCCGGTGGTGGTGGCGGGTTGCACAGATGAAAAGCCGATCGTGTTGGCAGCGCCAGAGGCCTGCTCGCGTTACGTCGGGCGCATCATCCGTGGGGTGTCTTTAGCCGTTCCAACACCGCGGTGGATGGCCGAGCGTCTGCGGCGTTGTGGGGTGCGTTCCATCAATGCGGTGGTAGACGTCACCAATTATGTGATGCTGGAATTAGGCCAGCCGATGCACGCCTTCGACTTGGCGCAAATTAACGGCGATATCACCGTGCGCTGCGCGCGCCCAGCCGAGGCCATAACCCTGCTGGATGGCAGCGAGGTTGTCCTCGACGACCTCGCGCTGGTCATCGCCGACGACACCCAGGCGATCGCCTTAGCGGGGGTCATGGGCGGATTAGACAGCAGCGTCAGCGACAGCACGGTGGATCTTTTCCTCGAAAGCGCTTATTTCGAGCCCATTCAATTAGCCCGTACCGCGCGCCATTTTCGGCTGCACACGGATGCGGCACACCGCTTTGAGCGGGGGGTGGACCCGGCCGGTCAAGCCCGCGCGATCGAACGGGCGACCGCCTTGCTGCTTGAGTTGTGCGGCGGGGTGGCCGGTCCTACCAGTGACCAAAGCAGTCCCCTCCATCCTATCGACCTGCGTACCATTGCTTTTCGCCCGGCCAGAATTCTCGGGCTGCTGGGGGTGAGGGTGGAGCCCACGCGGGTCCGCGCCATCTTTGAACGCTTGGGTTTGAGCGTCACTGAGGGCGCGGAAACTTGGCAGGTTGAGGTACCGCCGTGGCGCTCCGACCTAGCCTTGGAGGTGGATTTACTGGAGGAGGTCGCGCGCATCGTGGGCTATGACCAACTGCCCAGCACTTTGCCCACCAGCATGCTGCAGCTGTCCCCCGCGGCACCCAGTGAGCATTACGCACAGGCGCGGCGAGCCTTGGTCGAAAGAGGCTATTTCGAGGGCATCACTTTCAGCTTTATTGGACAAGCACCGGCAGCGGCGTTTTCGCCGTCCACCGATCCCATACGCTTGACCAACCCCATAGCCCAAGACCTCGCTGTGATGAGACCCAGTCTGGTGCCCGGGTTATTGCTGTCTCTGCGCGCCAACCTCAATCGCCGGCACGACGACGTGCGGCTGTTTGAAATTGGCATGCGCTTTTTGAAGTCGGCAGGAGAATTACAGCAAGATCTGATGCTCGCCGGCGTGGCTTGGGGACGGGCGCTGCCCGAGCAATGGGGCGTTGCCAGCCGGGATCTCGATTTTTTCGATCTGAAACAAGAAGTCTTCGCCGTTCTTCAAGCCCTCGGACACAGCACGCTCTCCGTGGCGCCTTGCGTGCATCCCGCGCTGCATCCGGGCCAGAGCGCCAGCGTGCTGGTCGGGGGTATGACGGTAGGCATCATGGGGCGTGTGCATCCGGCTTTCAGCCGACTTCTAGACTTGGACGCGACGCCTTTGGTGTTTGAAATAAACCTCGCCGTACTGCCCGTGGCAGTGACGCCGAGCTTCAAACCGTTATCCAAATTTCCAGCCCTGCGGCGCGATCTCGCCATCGTGGTGGATGTTGATGTGCCCGCTGCGGCAGTGCTCGAAGTCGTGCGGCTTGCCGGTGCGCCCTTTCTGCGTGACCTTGAGTTGTTTGATGTGTATCAGGGGCAAGGTATTGATCTAGGCAAAAAAAGTCTCGCGCTAGGCTTGCTTTTCCAAGCCTCATCCAGCACTCTTGTGGAGGCCGAGATTGAAGTAGCTGTGTCTAAAATCGTCGCCGAGTTAGCCCGCAAACTGCACGGAGCGTTGAGGAATTAACGATGGCGTTGACCAAAGCGGACATGGCCGAACGGCTCTTCGATGAACTAGGACTCAACAAGCGAGAGGCCAAAGAATTGGTCGAAGCGTTCTTCGAAGAAATTCGCTCGTCCTTGGAACAAGGGGAGCAGGCCAAACTCTCTGGG
>CAIPNE010000473.1 GCA_903866355.1 uncultured Gammaproteobacteria bacterium | reverse complement strand
GATATAGCGATCGCGCGGCACCCGGTCGAGCAGGTCCAAGCGCTCAGCGGCGATACCCAAGGCCGCAAACTGCGCGAAGAGCCGTGCCTGTGTTTCACCCTCCGGCACAGTGATGATCCGCAAACGGGCGCTGGGCACCGCCGTGAGCACCGCCGCCCACAAAGCCACCACCCGCGGCCCCACTTTGGCGTAATTATTGAGTGATCCGAAGGTCACATAACCCCGCGAGAGCGCCGGCAGCGGCGGGATCTCGCCCATGTCGGAAGGCGCCAAATAGCACCACAGGCTGTGCGGTAGACGATACAACTGCTCCGTGTAGTAGCGCTCGGTCAGACCCGGCGGCTCGGTGACGGCATCGGTTATTCGCCAGTCCACGGCGGGCAAGCCGGTCGTCGCTGGATACCCCAGATAAGTTGCCTGCACCGGCGCGGGTTTGCGGGCCAGGGCTAATAGGCGGTTATTGGCGGTGTGGCCTGCCAGATCAACCAGTACATCAATGCCGTCATGACGGATTAATGACGCCAATTCTTCGTCGCTCAAACCCACCGTACTGCGCCAAACAGCCACCTGACCCTGCAGCTGCGCAGTGACCGCATCGGGTTTGGCCACCTCAGCATAGGCGTAGACCTCCACCACTGAGCGGTTATGCGAATACAACAGCGGCGCCAAAAATAGCGCGCAAGGGTGGGTGCGAAAATCCGGTGAGACATAGCCAATTTTTAAGCGCTTGTGGGGGTCGCGCAGATTGTCGTGCGGCGCGGGTGGCGGCACGTGTGCCGCTTGCAAGTCCGCCCAGCCGCAGTGCAGTGCAAAGATGTCCGCGGGCGAGAGGTCATCCATATACGCCGTGGTAAAGAGCAAATTGCTATGCGCCGTTTGATACGCCGGCCGCACGGCCAGCGCCCGACTAAAACACGCAAGCGCCTGCGGCAAACACCCTTGTTCGCGACGAATATTACCCAAGTTGTTATGTGCCTCAGCAAGCGTTGGGTCCAGCTCAGCCGCCCGCGCCAGTAACTGGCCAGCACGGTCGCGCGCGCCAGCTTCTTTGAGCGCGTTCGCGAAATTGTAGTTGGCCAGCGCGCTGTGCGGTGCCAGGCGCAGCGCCTCCTCAAAATAGGGCAGCGACTCGGCCAAACGGTCGGTTTCCATGAGGATATTACCGAGATTGGTCCAGCCTTCGTAGCTCGCTGGCGCCAGCTCCAAAGCCCGGCGATAGCAGACCAGCGCATCCGACAGACGTCCAGCCGCACGTAGCAGGCTGCCCATATTATTAAGCGCGGGCGGAAAATCCGGGTGCAGTCGGAGCGCCTCGCGGTAGCAGTGTTCCGCTTCGGCCGGTTTGCCGTAGGCGCGCAGCGCGCTACCCATATTATTGTGAGCCTCGGCGTAATGGGGCCGCAGGGTGATGGCTTTATGCAGGTGGACGATAGCCGCCTCAACCTGCCGGTCCTCATTGAGCACCGCGCCAAGGTTGTTCTGTAGTTCGGCATCCTCGGGTGCAAGCTCGCAGGCGTGGCGCAGCAAGGTGAGCGCCGCGGCGCGCTCGCCGCGCCCGAAATAAACCAGACCGAGCGCCTGCAGCGAGGGCACATGGCTGGGTGTGTGGGCGAGAATTTCGGCATAAATGGCCGCGGCGGCCGCGTGCTCCCCACGGCGTTCGCAGGCTAAGGCGGCCGCAAAGCGCTGGTCGGCCGCGGGCGGCACGGCCTTGTTTAGGCAGCATTGTTTAAATTTTCGGCCGCTGCCACAGGGACAACGGTCGTTACGGGCAGGCGTGGCGCGAGTGGGTTTCATGCGCTAAAAATGCAATAAGCGCGCCACGGCAGCAAGCTCCCGGCCTCACCCAGACTGCCGAAGGCTAAAGTGCCCCCCGGGCGGGTCGACACCCCACGGGCGACACGCCCGCCTGCGCCCAACCCGGTGACTTGCGGTTTGGCGAACCCCTCCCCAAAAATAATTTAAAAAATCCTTAAAGAAACTTGAGGGGGCTTCCGATAGCTATACCGGGAGGCGGTGAATGCTTTTTTCAAGCATGTCCGCCATAGCAACTCGGTTCGTGACATGACTCCCACATGAAGCGGCCAGGAGATTTTCGACATGGTTGGTATCAACACTAATATTCCCTCGCTCACGGCGCAGCGCAACCTCAACGCTAACCAGAGCATGCTTCAGACTGCCATCACGCGACTGTCGTCCGGCCTGCGCATCAACAGCGCCAAAGACGACGCGGCAGGCTTAGCCATTGCCACTCGCATGACGACCCAAATCGGCGGCCTCGCCCAAGCCGTGCGTAACGCCAACGATGGCGTGTCGATTGCGCAGACCGCGGAAGGTGCCTTGGAAGAAATGAGCAAAAACCTGAACCGCGGACACGACCTCGCGGTGCAGGCGGCCAG
>CAIPNE010000472.1 GCA_903866355.1 uncultured Gammaproteobacteria bacterium | reverse complement strand
TGGCTGCTGCAGATACGATTGAACGAAGCGGTGGCCCTCGCCCGGATTTCTATGCGGCCGATCTGCGCACCGAAGTCGGTTGCAATGCTGTTTTCGAACATGTGGCGCAGCGCCATGGCCGTTGCGACATTCTTGTCAACTCGGCTGGCGCCACCAAGGCCGGCGCATTCCTCGACCTTGACGAAGCCCTCTGGCAAGACGGGTTTGCACTCAAGTTCTTTGCTTGTACCCGCCTGTGCAGATTGTTCTGGCCTATGCTCAGGCAGGCCCGCGGACATGTCGTCAACATCATCGGCGGCGCCGCTCGCACCCCGGACCCGGATTTCCTGATCGGCGGCGCGGTGAACGCAGCGATGAATAACTTCAGCAAGGGCCTGTCTGGCCTGGGCAAGCGCGATGGCGTGAATGTGAACGCCATCTTGCCCGGCCTGACTGAGACAGAGCGGGTAGAGCAGATCTTCACCCAGCGCGCCAATGCCACAGGTACGTCCATTGCGGAAGTGCGCGCAGCACAGATCGCCAAGGAAGGTCTGGCGCGCCTGGGGACACCGGAGGACGTGGCTGCACTGACCCTGTTCTTGTGTTCCGAGTCCGCCCGTCATGTGCAAGGCACGGCCATTGCTGTTGACGGGGGTGGCACGGCGGGCGTGTATTGAGCACGCAGGCCGGATGAATATAGGCTACAGCTTGTCCATAATGACTCAAGAACCATTAGCGCCCAACTTCATCCGTGAGCAATCTTCCGCTACTGAATGACCTTCGCCTGTTGTGCATCGTGGCCCGTCGGGCCAGTTTCATTGCGACAGCCGATGAAGTGGGCGCCTCCAGCGCCTATGTCACCAAGCGCATAGCGATCCTTGAAAAAACACTGGGCCTGAAGTTGTTTGACCGCACGACCCGGCGCGTCAAGATCACGGAAGAAGGGGAAACGGTTTACCAATGGGCACGGGAAATGCTGGACCTGGCCAACGGGCTGGGACACAAACTCGGTGGTGCGCAAAAAGAGATTCGCGGCATGGTACGCATCACGGCCGGTTTCAGGCTGGGACGATTGAACGTGGCGCCCATCTTGTCCTTGCTACTGGACCGTCACCCGGGCTTGGAACTGTCGCTAGAACTGGTCGATCGTCCCGTAGATTTGGCGCGTGACAATGTGGACATTGACATCCGCCTGGGCGAAGTCACCGATCCGAACGTGATTGCCCATCGCATTCTGGCCAGCAACCGAATTCTGTGCGCGGCACCGAGCTACCTCGAAAGACACGGAACACCCAAAACCATACTGGAGCTTGCTCAGCATGCATGTTTGGTGCTGCGCGAGCGCGATCACGCTTTTGGCACCTGGCAACTTCGCGGACCCAACGGGCAGGAGACCATCAAGGCAACCGGCTACATGGCCACCAACAATGCCGATGTCGCCCGCATCTGGGCGCATGCGGGGCACGGGATTTTGCTGTTTGCCGACCGCGATGTGGAGGGAAGTCTGAAAACCGGGGAGTTGGTCCGCGTGCTACCGGATTACAGCCAGCCTGCAGATGTCTGGGCAGTCTGTCGCACGCGGCTTTCCCAGTCTGCAAAACTGAAAACCTGCGTGAGTTTTTTGCAGGAGCAGTTGACCAATGGCCCTTACGCACTGATTTCCAGCGGCATCCCCCACTGAGACTGGCTGCGGCACCCCCGTCAGGCCGGGCGTCTATAACGCCGGGGTCCCTGTTGAAATGCTCGCTTTATTTAAGACCGCACTGTCCAGCGCAACAGCAGAGCCTTCATGCGTTTCCCATAGTCGGGGTCCTGAACAAACACATACAGCGTCACCAGCGCGTTGGCCAGTCCCACGCACAAGAATACC
>CAIPNE010000471.1 GCA_903866355.1 uncultured Gammaproteobacteria bacterium | reverse complement strand
CACCGCCTCAGTCTGGCGGGTTACCGCCGCGTTGAGTGCCCGATCTTCAAACACGGCCTCCACAATGAGGTCGCAACCCATGAGGCTGGCAAAGTCGGTGGTGGGCTCAATGCGGGACAGCACGCGCTGCGCGCCGCTGTCGTCAAGCCGACCACGCGCCACTTCTTTGGCGAGCAGCTTTTCGCTGTATGCCCGGCCGTGTTGCGCTTTTTCAGCCGTTGTATCCAGCAACATCACGCCCATCCCCGCGCGCGCCGAGACATACGCGATGCCGGCGCCCATCATGCCAGCGCCCAGCATACCGAGGGTTTTCACCGCTAGCTTGGGCACCCCGGCAGGTCGCCTCGCGCCCTTGTCGGCGGCGCCTTTGTTCACAAACAGGGTGCGAATCATGTTGCGTGCAACGGGATCCAGCAGCAGCGTGCCCAAGTAGTTCGACTCGATTTTCAGGCCCATCTCGATGGGTAGCTGCGTGCCTTCGTAAACCGCGGACAAAATCGCGATGGGCGCAGGATAATTATGCAAGGTGCGCTTAGACACTAGCGCCGTGCCGCCCATGAAGGTTTGCGCCACCCCGGCATGCAAACCGCCCGCACCACCTGGCACTTTGAAGTTCTTCTCGTCCCACGGGTTAGTGGCCCGACCACCGTCCAGCACGTACTGCCTGGCGGTTTTAACCAAGTCTTCGGCCGGCACGATGCGGTCAATAATTTTCTGGGCCAGCGCCTGTTCCACGGTGAGGTGCGTGCCTTCCACGAGCAGCAGCAGCGCCTCGCGAATACCGATCATGCGGGGCAACCGTTGGGTGCCGCCGGCGCCAGGCAACAAGCCCACTAGCACTTCGGGCAAGCCCAGCCGGGTGGCCGGATTAGCTGCCGCGACGCGGTAATGACAGGCCAGTGCGAGTTCTAGCCCACCGCCCAGCGCCGTGCCGTTGAGTGCGGCAACCATCGGCTTGCCGAGGGTTTCCAGCTTGCGGAACAGGGCATTCAGCGGCGCCGCAAAAGCCCACGCCTGTTCGCGTGTTTTGATGGACGACACCGAGGCCAAGATCCACTTGAGATCAGCCCCAGCCATAAAATCGGCTTTGGCGGAAACAAACACCGCGCCACGAATAGCGGCATCACTTTTGATTTGATCCAGCGCGGCGTCGAACTCCGCGTGGAACGTCGGGGTCAGGACATTCATCGGCCGACCGACAACGTCGATAGTCACTAGCGCCACGCCGTCGGCATCGACGTTCAAGCTCAAACATTGGTTCATCAGTACGCTCTCCGCAGCTGGCGCGGACGTGGGCCGCGCCGGGGTGTTTTTATGGGCGCGTTATTGCACGCGTTCGATGATGGTGGCCGTGCCCATGCCTGCGCCAACGCACAGGTTGATGAGCGCGGTACCCTGACCGCGCCGTTCTAGTTCGTCCAGCACCGTGCCCAGAATCATGGCCCCAGTGGCCCCCAGCGGATGCCCCATCGCGATCGCACCGCCGTTCACGTTGATACGATCATGAGGAATATTCATTTGTTCCATGTAGAGCATAACGACTGACGCAAAAGCCTCGTTG
>CAIPNE010000470.1 GCA_903866355.1 uncultured Gammaproteobacteria bacterium | reverse complement strand
GGACGGCCTCGATAACCTCCAGCAGATTTGGCAGCGTTGGCACCCTAATCGCTATCGCCGCGTGGCTATTCAAGCCGCGAGGGAGTTGGAGGTATCACCTGTACAACCGGGTCGGCCGGCGGTGTTTGCGCTGTCCGGCGGCGTTGATGCCTCGTTCTCGTTGTTTCGGCACCTGCAAGGCCAAGCGGGCCGCAACAACCGAGCCGTGGGCGCTGCCCTGCTGGTTCACGGCTTGGACATTCCACTGGCGCGCCAAGATTTCTACCAAGGCGCGGTGCAACGCGCGACCCAGTTGCTCGCCGGAACCGGTGTGCCGCTGCTGACAATGCGCACCAACGCGAGACTATTGGGGCACAACTGGGAAGATGTTTTCGGACTAACCCTGTTTGCTTGCTTCCTCACCCTCCAGCGCAATTTTGCCTCTGCCGTGTGCGGGAGCGGCAATTCCTACAACAGCCCGCTGACCGCCTGGGGTTCTACACCGCTCACGGACCCTCTGTGCTCCACCGCGGCGATGCAGATTGAGCACGACGGTTGTGCCTTTGACCGTACCGAAAAAGTTGCGTGGTTGGGACGCAATACGGACATCACCGCGTTTCTGCGGGTGTGTTGGGCGGGTGAGAGTCTCGATCGAAACTGCGGCAAGTGTGAGAAGTGCTTACGCACGATGCTAAATTTTTGGGCGGTAGCGTTGCCGGTACCCGCCGCGTTTCTCAACAACCTGACCCCCGCGCTCATCAAGAGCATTCGACCTAAGAACGAACTGCAATTTCTTGAACTGCAGAGTCTGTTGCGTCACGCGGCGCAATATCACGCGCCGAGCGATCCGCTGCGCAGCGCCGTGCAACAGGTCATTCGCCGCGCGAAACTGTCGATATTCACCAGCCGGGCGACCGGCTACCTGCGGCGCAGGCTGCGGCCTTGAGTGGGTCCCGGAACTGGCGCTTGTGGGTCTTAAGTGATGCGCTTTGTTAACGGCCCCGCGCTCGAGGCTACGCCACCGCCATAGCGCCCGGCCTAGCGTCTTGACCCCCGGCGCACGCCTGCGCGCCTCGCCTGGCAAGTGTCAGTCGCGCCCGCCCGCAACGATCGCCACGGCCAGCGCGGCGGGCTGGGTAAACAGCGCCTCGTGACTACCCGCACACTCAACGTAGCGGAACAAACCCAAACGCTCTGACAGACGCGGGTGCCAAGGCAAACTCGCCGGGAGTGCCGTGTCCAGCACACAGTTCACATAGGACTTGCCAACCTCCATCGCCGCCAAGGGGGTGGTGAGGTCGATGGGATCAGTGAAGGTTTTGTAGGGGTGTGGGTTGAGCTGCTGGTGGGTGGCTTGCGCGAACGCGAGATCTGCATCGTTGATGAAGGATTCCCGCCAGATCCGAAAAGGTAGCGGCACGGCCCCGTTATTGTCAGCGGCCAGTTGCGCAAACAGTTGTACGTAGTGGGGTGGTACCAAGTCGTTCAAGGCCTGACCCGGTTCGGGCACAAAGGCATTCACATAGACCAGACGCGCCAGCGTTTGCGGTAGCCAAGCGGCGACTTGAGAAATGACCATGCCAGCGTAGCTGTGCCCAACCAGCCTGACCTGCGATAGCGCGTGTTGCGTGAGGTAGTCTTTGAGTGAGAGGGCCGCCTCCTGCAGTCCAATCTGGCTGCGATTATCTGCCGGGCGATTACCCGCGAGGGTAGGGCAATGCACGTGATGACCCAACTCGCGCAGGTGCGTGGCAACTGCTGCGAATGCCGCGCCCGTGTGCCAGGCGCCGTGAACGAGGACGTAGGTATCAGACATGTTGATCTCCGGTGTGCCCCGAGCATAACGCGGCGTCTTAAAGCTGTCTGCGAGCGTCGCGCTGGTGTGCGTGCGTGTGCGTGC
>CAIPNE010000469.1 GCA_903866355.1 uncultured Gammaproteobacteria bacterium | reverse complement strand
GTTGCGTGGGGCTGCCGGTGAGTGTTGCCGACGGCCACCCGCAGTGCGTGGCGGCGGCGGCTTACTGCACGCAAGCCGGCGGTGGCAACGGCGCGGCGCGTGAGCTTTGCGAATTCATCATGCACGCACAAGGCACGCTCGCGGGGCAATATGCCCGCTACGCCGGATGATGGCGATGGGACGCGGTTACTTAGCGCTGGGTCGGGCGGTTTGGATGGCGGTCCTCGCGGTGTTGTTGAGTGCGGGATCTTTTTGGGTGTGGCAGGTACTGACGCGCGATCCGGCCGTCGCGCCCAGCGCGCGCCGGCATGCGCCGGATTACTATCTGATCGACATGGTGCGACATACGATGGACCGCAACGGCGATTTGCAAAACGTCTTGATGGCCGATGAGGTCTATCACTACCCGGACACTGACGCGACAGAATTAGCCCGGCCACGCATGGAAATTTATAATGATGGCGCCAGCCCATGGCAGGTGGTTGCAGAACGAGGCACCATCAAAGCCGATGCGGACCTCATCGTGCTACACGGGCGGGTGGAGATTTGGCGTTTGGATGACGCGGGCGAACGGGAGTTCGAAATCCTCACCTCCGAACTGCGCGTCTTTCCGAAAGTCCAATATGCCGAAACCGATAATGCCGCGACGATCAAGAGCCTCAACAGCGTGACCAAAGCCAAAGGTTTGCGGGCCAATTTTGAACACAACCGAGTGGAACTGCGCGAACGTGTCAGAAGCCGCATTGAACGCAAATAACTTACGGTGGGTCGGGGCGGTTTTTCTGCTCGCTGCAGCGACCAGCGTCTGGGCGCTGTCTACCGATTCGCAGCAGCCGGTGGAGATTACGGCTGAATTTGCCGAACTCGTCGATGAATCCGGTCGCACAACTTACCTGGGCAATGTGGTGGTGGTGCAGGGCTCCATTCGGATGACGGGCGACCGCCTTCGCGCAAGTTTTGATGTCAATCGGCAGTTAGAGGATGTGTTCGTGGATGGCAAGTCCGCGTTTTTCAAACAGACGCCCGACGGCGGCAAGGAAGACATCGAAGGCTACGCGCTGGAAATCGAATACCACGCCAAGAAAGACCAGCTCGTGCTCATCAAGGATGCGCGGCTAACGCAAGGCGCGCGCTTGTTCGAGGGTTATCGCATCAACTACGACACCAAGCGCAGCATCATTACTGGGCGCGGCGCGCCGGCAACCGGCGGCACCGATGCGGCGAAAAACGCGGCGGCGGGCCGCATTAAAGTCATCATTCCACCCAAGCCTAAGGCGGTCCCGTGAGCATTCCCCCCCGCCAGCAGGTGGGCCGCGAATGAGCACGCTGGCCGTACGCCATTTGTCGAAGGCCTATAAGTCGCGAGTCGTCGTGAAAGATGTCAGCCTGAGCGTTGATAGCGGCGAAGTGGTTGGCCTGTTGGGACCGAATGGCGCCGGCAAAACCACGAGCTTTTATTTGATTATCGGGCTGGTGCCGATGGAAGGCGGCTCGGTGCATCTGGACAAGGAAGACTTGTCCGCCTTGCCGATGGATTTGCGCGCTCGGCGTGGCCTAGGTTACCTGCCGCAGGAAGCGTCGGTCTTCCGAAAGCTCACGGTAGAAGAAAACATCGCGGCGATTCTGGAGACCATGCCCACCTTGACTCAAGTGCAGCGTGCGCGCCGCTTGGAAGAATTGCTCGGCGAATTCCACATTGGCCACATCCGGAAAAACACCGGCATGTCGTTGTCGGGAGGCGAGCGGCGCCGCGTCGAAATTGCCCGGGCACTGGCGTCCGATCCGCGTTTCATTCTGTTGGACGAACCGTTTGCCGGCGTTGACCCCATTTCCGTTGGTGACATCCGGCGCATTATTCAGCACCTGAGTAAGCTGGGCATCGGGGTGCTGATTACCGACCATAACGTGCGCGAGACACTGGGCATTTGCGACCGGGCGTATATCGTCAATGATGGCCGCATCATTGCCGAAGGCGTGCCGGACCATATTTTGCAAGACGAGCATGTGAGGGAAGTTTATCTTGGCGAAGACTTCACCATGTAAGCCGCATCCGGTCCTGGCCGATAGGCCCCGGGGCTGGGTGGATAATGCGCTAGACTGCATTGCAAGATAACCGGCGACGCTTAAAGACCACTGCTCATGAAGCAATCTCTCCAGCTCAAGATTGGCCAGCATCTGACCATGACGCCGCAGCTGCAGCAGGCCATCCGGCTATTGCAGCTCTCGTCGATGGAGCTCGAGCTGGAAGTACAGCAGGTGCTGGACTCCAACATGATGCTGGAGCTTGAGGAGGAGGTCTCCGAGACCTTCGATTTTGCCAGCGAGGGGGTTAGTCCGCCCGCCAGCGAAGACTCCCCGGAGTTTGGCGGCGAGGATTTTGCCGAGTTCGGCAGCGCCGAGGGCGCCGAGGAATACTCTCCCCCCTCGACCACCGATGACATCCCCAACGACCTGCCGGTTGATAGCGAGTGGGAAGAAATTTACGACAGCACCCTGCCACAAAGCGGCCCGGGTGTTTCCGGCGACGACGGCGGTGGGGAGTACGAAACCGCCCGCGAGGGGGCCGGCTCGCTCCGCGACCATCTTTTGTGGCAGCTCAACCTGCTGCCGCTCTCTGACATCGATCTCACCATCGCCACGGCGATCGTTGATGCGATCAATGAAGCGGGTTATCTAGAAGCCTCGATCGCTGAAATTCGCGACCTCGTGCAGGCGAGTGTAGATTTTGGTGAGGTGGATGAGGCGGAAGTGGAGGCGATGCTCAAACAGGTTCAGGCATTGGAGCCTGCCGGTATTGCGGCCCGCGACCTCAAAGAATGCCTGCTGCTCCAACTCCGCCAGCTGGCACCCGGTACGCCTTGGCTGGCTGAGGCGCAACAGGTTTGCGAACGCCACTTGGATGCGCTGGGCGGTCGAGAGTTTGCCGCCGTCATGCGCCGCACCAAGCTCACCCAAGACGAATTGCGGCAGGTGATGTCGCTGATCCAAACCCTAAATCCCAAGCCGGGCGCGCAGTTCAGCGATCCGGCACCTGAATATCTCATTCCAGATGTGTTTGTGCACAAATCGCGTGGCCGCTGGAAAGTAGAACTCAATCCAGATTCCGTGCCGCAAGTGCGGGTCAATCCGCATTACGCCAATATGATCCGGCGTGCCGACAACGGGCCAGTGAACACCTCGCTCAAAACCCATTTGCAGGAAGCCAAATGGTTTATCAAAAGCCTGCAGAGTCGCAGCGAAACGCTACTGAAGGTGGCGGCGGCGATCATTGAGCGTCAACAAGCTTTTCTGGAATTTGGCGACGAAGGCATGAAGCCATTGGTGTTGCACGATATTGCGGAGGTGCTCGGCATGCACGAATCCACAATTTCCCGCGTGACGACCCGCAAATACATGCATACCCCACGCGGGATTTTCGAGCTAAAGTATTTTTTCTCCAGCCGCGTCACAACCAGTGTTGGGGGCGAGGCTTCCTCTACGGCCATTCGTGCGCTGATCAAGAAACTTGTCGCAGGTGAAGCGAACGATAAGCCGTTGAGCGATAGTGTGATCGCGAGCTTGTTGTTGAAGCAGGGTATCAATGTGGCCCGGCGCACCGTGGCAAAATACCGTGAGGGGATGCAAATCCTCCCTTCCAATGAGCGTAAACGCTTGGGTTAAGGACCGCTTTCCGCGATGCTGGGGGGGCGGGATTTAGTCAGCAACTGAAGGTTAATTCGTCTACTAGGAGCCTCATAATGCAACTCAACATTTCCGGTCACCACGTCGAACTTTCCGACGCCGTGCAAACCTACATCCGCACGAAGATGCAGCGGATTGAACGACATTTCGACCACGTCGTGGATGTCCACGTCGTGCTAGGCGCTGAACGGCAGTTGCACACGGTAGAGGCGACGGTCCATGTGTCGGGGAACAATTTACATGCGCAGAGCCAGCACGAAGACATGTACGCGGCCATCGACCTGCTCATCGATAAACTTGATCGGCAGGTGCGCAAGCACAAGGAAAAACTCACCGATCACCACGCGCGCGAAGCCCTCGCGCGCAATCCGATCTAAATGACCACCGGGCTGATCTCCCAACCATTGGCCCACGTGGCACCCGCCTGCGCACCACCATGACCACGCGGCGATTTATCATCGTCTCGGGTCTGTCGGGCGCAGGCAAAACCACGGCGCTGCATGCGCTTGAAGACACGGGTTTTTATTGCGTCGACAACCTCCCGGCGGGTTTCATGGCGGAGTTTGCGCAATTTATTGGCGATGGCGACCTGCCGCACTACCGTCAGGTTGCGGTGGGGATCGACGCCCGCAATCGCGAGGCTGATCTCCTCCAGTTGCCCGGCATCTTGGCCGTGTTGCGGAGCACCGCCGTGACGGTGGAGCTCATTTTTATTGATGCCTCGGACGAGGCGCTGATCAATCGTTTCAGCGAAACCCGGCGTCGCCACCCCCTGTCGAGTGGCAATTTGCCGCTGCCCGCAGCCATTGCGCGTGAGCGCCAATTGCTCGAACCCATCATTGCCAGCGCCGATCTGCGCATCGACACCACACACAGCCATATTCACCAATTTCGTGCGCAAATCATCGAGCGCATCGCGCACCGCAAGCCGGGTGCTTTAGCGCTGCAGGTGTGTTCCTTTGGCTTTAAGAATGGCTTGCCGCCAGACGCCGATTTTGTCTTCGATGTGCGCTGCCTGCCTAACCCACATTGGGACCCAACGCTACGCGCACTCACTGGCCGCGATACGGCAGTGTGCGATTTTCTCGAGCACACGCCGGAGGCGGCCGACATGGCGAGCGACCTCATCGATTTCCTGAGCAAATGGATTCCACGCTTCGAAGCTGACAATCGTAGCTATTTAACGATTGCCATTGGCTGCACCGGCGGTCGTCACCGTTCGGTGTATCTCGCCGAAAAAATTGCCACCCATTTTCGCGCACTACGCCAAGTGGTCGCGACCCATCGTGATAGCTAGGTTTTAATCGATGCCCACCCGTTCCGTGCTTCTCGTGAATCGGCTGGGCCTCCATGCTCGCGCCGCGGCCAAGTTTGTCCAAACGGCCGGCAAGTTCTCTTGTGAGATTGGCCTGACTAAAGCCGGTCACCGTGTTAACGGTAAGAGCATCATGGGGCTGATGATGTTGGCGGCGGCGCAAGGCGCGGCGCTGGAGCTCTCCACGAGCGGCCCAGAGGAAGACTTGGCCATGAGCGAATTAGCGGCGCTGATCGACAGCCGGTTCGGGGAGTCCGAGTGACTATCGCGCTCCACGGCAGCGGTATTTCGCGGGGGATTGCCTTAGGGGCGGCGCATATTGTCCAGCGCAACGCGCTGGAAGTGCTCGAATACGCGGTGGCGGAGCCCGATGTTGAGCGTGAAGTTGAACGTTTAAGCGCGGCCGTGGAAGAGGCTAAGCAAGGTTTGCGCGATCTGCGTGCGCGGATTCCGCCGAACACCCCGGCAGATATCGCGGCCTTCCTCGATACCCACCTGCTGATGTTAGAAGACCCCACGCTCACCGATGAACCCAAGCGTGTGCTACGGGAACGCCGTTGTAACGCGGAATGGGCGCTTAAACTGCAACGTGATGCGCTCGTCAGCGCGTTTGATCGCATGAACGACGCTTATTTGCGGGCCCGTCGGGACGATGTGGATCACGTTATCAACCGGGTTTTGCGCATTTTGCTCAATCATGCGCCGGCTAAACACGAGTCCGCCGAAGGTTCGCTCGAAGGCCTCATTTTAGTGGCCGATGATTTGTCACCGGCAGATGCGCTGCTGATGCAGCAGCATGGGATTGTGGGTTTCGTGACCGAATATGGTGGCCCCACCTCGCATACCGCCATTATCGCGCGCAGTTTGGGCTTGCCAGGGGTGGTGGGTGTGCCCCATGCCCGCCAGTACCTACGCGACGGTGAGCCGCTGATCGTCGATGGCGACGAAGGGGTGGTATTGGGTGATGCGGACGCTCTCATCCTCGGCTATTACCGTACCCGGCGAGATGACCGGCAAAAACGCGTGAGCAGGCTAGCGAAGCTCAAACGAGCGCCGGCGGTAACCTTGGACGGGGTGGCCATTGAACTACTGGCCAACGTTGAGCTGCAGACAGATTTCGACCTTGCGCGTGCTGCTGGTGCGCGTGGTGTTGGTTTGTACCGCACCGAGTTTATCTATATGAATCGGCTGGACGTGCCCAGTGAGGCCGAACATTTCGCGCTCTACAAACGCCTAATAGAAGCCTTCCGTCAGCAGCCGGTCACCATTAGAACCTTGGACATTGGGGCCGATAAACAAACCAGCGCGAGTCTGTCCTCGCGCGCGAATACCACCAATCCAGCGCTGGGCATGCGGGCCGTACGTCTGGGGTTGAAAGAACCCGAGTTGGCGCTGCCGCAGTTGCGGGCCATTGTGCGGGCCTCCGCGCTGGGTTGCGTGCGATTGATGATTCCAATGCTCTCGCATGTGGATGAAGTGGCGCAGATGCGCGGGCTGATTCAAGGCATTCAAGCGGAGTATGTGGCGCAGGGCATCCCGCATGATCCCGACATGCCCATCGGCGGCATGCTGGAAGTGCCGGCCGCGGTCATGTTTGCCGACGGTTTTGCCCGCACGCTCGATTTTTTGTCTATCGGTACTAACGATCTCATTCAATATGCGGTGGCCATCGATCGGGTGAACGAGGAAGTCAGCTATTTATATGACCCCTTAAACCCCGGTGTGGTACGGCTCATCGATACGGCCATCCGCCACGCTGACGCCGCGGAGTGCCCCATCGCCATGTGCGGTGAAATGGCGGGGGATCCGCGCTACACCCGCCTGTTGTTGGGCTTGGGCTTGCGAGCGTTCAGCGTGCATCCGTCGCTTTTGCTCGAGGTGAAGCAGATCATCACCGAGAGTGACATCGCGCCGCTGCGAAAAATTGTCGGCAAGGCGCTGCGGACCACCGACATCGTGCGTTTTCGCGAGCTGATGAGGAGCTTGAGCGCGAGTGTTGATTGACGCTTACGCCACACAGTTGTGGCGTAAATTGGCTGCGGGGCTTCGCAGGGCGGCATCAACCTTGCCTAAATGCGAATTAAACGTGAGCATTGGCGAAGGCTTACAAAACATTTATGATTCTCTCCCAATGGCTTCGTGTCGTTGTTGAAAAACCACGTCGGCCGCCGGTTACTGGAACTAAAATCAAGGGGACATTCTGCGATGAATCGCCAAATCACTACTGGTCTAGCACTCTCACTTTGCGTTGCCTTAACCGGCTGCGCCAATTCGAATATCAAACCCGCCGAAGTATTCTGCCCGCTGATCGGCGCAGTGACGGGTGCTGGCGTTGTTGCCGGCGCGGCTAACACCACCGACGCAGGCGCGTTGGCGGGTGGCGCGGCCCTCGGTGCTGCAGCCGGTTATATGTTCTGCCACGAGAAGGAAGTCCCGGTAACCCCGGCCCCGGCACCAGCTCCCCCGCCGAAAGCTGCGCCGCCGCCGCCGCCGCCGCCGCCGCCGGCCGAGCCCGAAGTTGGCACGAAGATCATGAGCCTAGAAGGCGCCCACTTCGCTTTCAACAGTGCCGTCCTGATGGATGCTGGCAAAGTGCGTTTGGATGAAGGCGCCAAAATGCTGATGGAGCACAGCGCGCTGACGGTTGAAGTGGCGGGTCATACCGATGCTGTTGGTTCGGATGCCTATAACCAGAAGCTGTCCGAGCGTCGCGCTAAATCCGTGGCGAGCTACCTTGAGAGCAAGGGCGTTGACCCAGCTCACTTGGCGCCAGTGATTGGCTATGGCAAGTCCAAGCCTATCGCCACCAACGACACGGCTGAAGGCCGCGCCCAGAATCGTCGCGTTGAATTGATCGTACGCGACAACTAAACGAGCACCGGTCTCGTTTGCTGAAAAGCCCCGCTCTGCGGGGCTTTTCTTTTGGGGCTTATGCCAACATGGCGCTAAGCAGTTTGGGCTGGTCTAGGGCTAAGTGAATGATTTGGCGAAACGCGTTCGGATCCTTGGTGAACGTGAGTTCCCCCGCGCGCGGATAACAAGCGTCTTGCAAGCGCGACAACCAGAAACGCAAACCTGCTGCCCGCCACGCCGCAGGCCATGCGATGCACTCCTCTTCGTGTAGTGGACGGATTGCGCGGTAAGCCCGGATGAGGCCCTTGGCCGCCTGCAGATCCGGTGCGGGGCGATCCATCACACACCAGTCGATAACCGCAATGGCAAGGTCATAGAGCCAGGGACCTCGGCAGGCGTAATAGAAATCAACGATGCCGGTTAGCTGCGTGTCGTCAAAAAGCACATTGTCGCGAAATAAGTCGGCGTGCAGAGTGCCCGTGGGCAGCGCTGCGAGGGGGGCGGTGGCCATCCACGCCACAGACTGCAGCGCTAGCTGGGCGTCTTCGGGCGTTAGATGTCTTAGCACGGCCGCTGCTGTTTGTTGCCGCCACGCCTCCCCACGGGAGTCTGCCTGCTGCGGCCCAAAGTCCGCTGTCGCCACATGCAGACGCGCAAGCGTGGCGCCTAACTGCGCGCAGGCGTTCAGTGTGGGGCAAGTCACGCTGGCGCCTGGTAGTCGCGTAAACAACACCGCCGGTTTACCACAGAGCTCGCCCAGCGGGTTGTTGTCGTGGCCCGGCAGCGGGCGGGCGCAGGGAATCCCTCGGGCGGACGCGAAGGCCATGAGCTCAAGATAGTAGGGCAGACGATGTCCGGGCATTTGCTCGAACACGGTGAGTATGTGGTGACCACGGGTTGTGGTCAGGTAGAAATTGGAATTCTCGATGCCCTGCGCAATGCCCGTAAATGCCCGCACGCCACCCAGTTCGTAGGGTGCTAGGAAGTGGCTTAGGGCGTTTTGGCTGACACGGGTATAAACCGCCATCAGAGGGTTGCGCGAGTTGGCGGTTGCGCTTGGCTACCAGCTAAAAATCACCCATTGGGGAATGACGGGATTTTGATTGGCCAGATTGCCGACTCGCGCTTCCAAGCGGCCATCGCCGTCTTGGTCAACCAAGTAGTAGGAGGGGCCCACCAGCGGTTTGATTTTGACCATGTACAGACGGCCGTTGACTCGGTACTCCTGCACCGTGGCGTCTTTGCGCTGGACGATGGTGACGTCGGGCTCGATTGCCTGACCATCTTCCATGGGGCCTACGGGATCCGGCCCGGCTCCCGGGACCTCCTGCAAGTCGCTAGAATTGCCTGCCAAGGCGAGTTGGAAAGTGAATAGTCCGGCGAGCAGTAGAGGTAGCTGCGAAGTCCGCATTTGAGGTTTCTCAATCACGTGCGATGATGAATTTTATGCGTCCAAGCATAGCATCAGCTGCCGCCCAGATCGCGTCGTACACGGGCTGATCGGCGGCATCATTTATTAATCCCCCACGCGAATGACGAAACCCACGGATATGGCAAAACCACTGCTGGTGCTGGTCGATGGATCTTCCTATTTATACCGCGCTTTCCACGCCCTGCCCGGCTTGGCCAACGCCAGTGGCCAGCCCACCGGCGCCATTCATGGCGTGATTTCTATGCTGAAAAAGCTGCGCGAGGATTACCCCTGCGAGCATTTCGCGGTGGTGTTCGACCCGCGCGGCAAAACCCATCGCGATGCGTGGTATCCACAATATAAAGCCACGCGGGAGGCCATGCCCTCTGAACTCGCCAGCCAAGTCCCCACGCTGTTTCGCCTCATCGATGCGTTGGGCTGGCCGCGGCTCGTCATGGATGGTACGGAAGCCGATGACGTGATTGGTACGCTGGCGCGGGATGCGGCGCGCGGAGGGGCGCGGGTGGTGATCTCCACCGGGGATAAAGATCTCGCCCAACTGGTGAATGAAGACATCACCTTGGTTAACACCATGGACAACACCACGCTCGATCCGCTGGGCGTGCACGCCAAGTTTGGCGTGACGCCCACTCAGATCATCGATTACCTCACCTTGGTGGGCGATACCGTGGACAACGTGCCTGGGGTGCCCAAAGTGGGCCCCAAAACAGCTGCCAAATGGTTAGCCCAATACGGCAGCTTGGCCGAGATTGAACGCCACGCCGGGGAGATTGGCGGCGTGGTGGGCCAGAATTTGCGGGATACTTTGCCGAACCTGGCGCTGTCGCAGAAGCTCGTCACCTTAATGGACGATTTAGCGCTGCCTTGGACCCTCGAAACCATGGTCGTCGGCCCACCTGCGCGGGCAGAACTCGCCGAGCTTTATCGCGAACTAGGCTTTAAAAATTGGTTGCGCGGGCTGGAAGCGGACGAGCGCGCCGCGCCCAATGCCGAGGAGTCTGGGCTAGCCCCGGTCGCCCTGTCCCGCGAGGGCTACGAAACCGTACTGGACCTCGCGCACTTCGAAGTCTGGCTGGCCACGCTGGAAAACGCGGCGTTATTTGCCTTTGATACCGAAACCACCAGCCTGCGCTATCTGCAGGCGCGGGTGGTGGGGGTGTCGTTTTGTGTGGTGCCTGGACGGGCTGCTTATGTGCCGTTTGGGCACGACTACTTAGGCGCGCCCACGCAACTCTCTGAGGCCGTGGTGTTGGGTCGGCTGAAGCCCCTATTGGAGGATCCGAACCGCGCGAAGGTGGGTCATCACGCAAAGTACGACTGCAACGTGCTGCTCAATCACGGGATAAAACTCGCTGGCGTGCGTTTTGACACCATGCTGGAAAGCTATGTGCTCAATAGCACCGCCAACCGTCACAACCTCGATTCGGTCGCCATGCAACATTTGGGTGTGACGACAATTTCTTTCGAGGATGTGGCGGGTAAGGGCGCCAAGCAGATCCCCTTCAACCAAGTGCCCCTAGAAACCGCTGGGCCCTACGCGGCCGAGGACGCTGACATCTGCCTGCGGCTCCACCACCGGCTGTGGGCGGCGCTGGCCGCCCAGCCACCGCTGCTCAGTGTTCTGCAAGATCTCGAAATGCCGCTGGTAGCGGTGCTCTCACGCATTGAACGGCGCGGGGTGCTGGTGGATGCCAGCCTGTTGCGGGTGCAGGGCGAAGAGATCAACAAGCGCCTCCACGAGGTGGCCAACGAAGCCTACGAGGTGGCGGGTGAAACCTTCAACATGGGTTCACCCAAACAGATTCAGCACATTCTGTTTGATAAATTGGCCCTGCCCGTTACGGAAAAAACCCCTACCGGACAGCCGTCCACGGCGGACTCTGTGTTGCAGGAGCTTGCGCTCGATTACCCGCTGCCACGGCTCCTAGTCGAACATCGGGCGCTGTCAAAACTAAAATCGACGTATATCGATCGGCTCCCGCAGGATATCGATCCCCAAACCGGCCGCGTGCACACCAGTTATCACCAAGCGGTGGCCGCCACCGGTCGGTTGTCATCCTCAGATCCCAATTTGCAAAACATCCCGATCCGTTCACGTGAGGGCAGACGCATTCGACAAGCCTTTATTGCCCCGCCCGGGCGGGTACTGATGGCCGCGGACTATTCGCAAATTGAGCTGAGGATCATGGCTCACCTCTCTGGCGACGAGCGGTTGCTGGCCGCTTTCGAGCAAGGGTTGGATGTACATCGGGCCACGGCCGCAGAGGTTTTCGGCTGCGCGCCGGCGCAGGTGACCGACGACCAGCGCCGCTCTGCCAAAGCCATTAACTTTGGGCTGATTTACGGCATGTCGGCGTTTGGTCTGGCCCGCCAGCTCCACATTGAGCGCCATGCGGCCCAGTCTTACGTGGCGTTGTACTTCGCCCGCTATCCCGGCGTGAAGCGCTATATGGACGAAATTCGGGTGCTCGCGCACGCGCAGTCCTATGTGGAAACCGTGGCCGGTCGCCGCCTGTATCTGCCCGAGATCAACTCTCGCAACGTCCAACGCCGGCAAGCTGCAGAGCGCACCGCGATCAACGCCCCGATGCAGGGAACCGCGGCGGATATCATTAAGCGGGCGATGATCGATGTGGACCGCTGGCTGGTTGGCGACCAGGTACCGGCCGAGATTATCTTGCAAGTTCACGACGAACTGGTGCTGGAGGTCGATGCCGATGCGGTGCCGGCGGTCACGGCGCAACTGCGTACGCTGATGGTCGAGGCCGCCAGCCTTAAGGTTGCGTTGGTGGTGGATGTGGGGGTTGGACAGAACTGGGATGAGGCTCATTAGCGCGCCCAGCTTGCGGCGAACCAGCAACCGCATTAAATTGAATCCAGACCAGTCACCCCCCCACAATTCACCGCTAGCAGCGGTGCTCTAGGTTCCGTCTGCCCCATGTTGATCATCCCAGCCATTGATATCAAAGACGGTCACTGCGTACGCCTGCGACAGGGTGTGATGACCGACGATACCATCTACTCCTCCGACCCCTTGGCGATGGCTACCCGCTGGGTTGAGGCCGGTGCGCGCCGGCTGCATTTGGTCGACCTCAATGGCGCAATCGAGGGCAAGCCCATCAACTTTGCGGCCATCGGTGAGATCGCTGCGGCTTTCCCGCAAGTGCCCATCGAGGTGGGTGGCGGCATTCGTGACGAAGACACCATCCAACGCTACCTCAGCGCGGGTGTTCGTTACGTTATTCTCGGTACCAAAGCGGTGACCAGCCCCCATTTCGTGGAGAACATGTGCCTGGAATTTCCCGGCCATATCTTGGTGGGCCTCGATGTGCGCGACGGCAAAGTGGCCATCGAGGGTTGGTCAAAACTGGCACGGCACGACGCCACGGATCTGGCCAAACAGTTCGAGCAGGACGGGGTAGAAGCGATCATTTTTACCGACATCCACCGCGATGGCATGCTGAACGGGCTAAACTTAGAGGCCACGGTGGCGTTTGCGCGGCACTTAACCATCCCCGTTATCGCCTCGGGTGGGGTGAGCAATCTCGCGGATATCCACGCGTTGTGCGCGGTGGAATCTGAAGGCATCGTGGGGACTATCACCGGACGTGCCATCTACGAAGGAACGCTGGACCTGCGCGCGGCGCAGCAGCTCGCAGACGAACTCAGTTCACACTAAGCCCGCGGGTGTTCGCCCGCTCAGGCAACCCCTTCTTATCGCCCCTAGTCGAGTCCGAAAGCGCTACTGCCATTATGGGTCTGGCCAAAAGAATCATCCCCTGTCTCGACGTGGACGCCGGCCGCGTGGTCAAGGGCGTGCGCTTTGTCGACATCCGCGACGCCGGTGATCCGGTGGAGATCGCCCGGCGTTACGACGCACAAGGTGCGGATGAAATTACGTTTCTGGACATCACCGCCAGTAGCGAGGAGCGCGCCACCCTGGTGCAGGTGGTCGAAGCCGTCGCCGCGCAGGTTTTCATCCCGCTGACCGTTGGGGGCGGCATCCGCACGCTGACCGACGTACAGCGCATGCTCAGCGCGGGAGCCGATAAAGTCGGCATCAACACCGCCGCCGTGTCTAATCCCGATTTTGTGTGCGCCGCGGCAACCAAGTACGGATCTCAATGCATCGTGGTGGCTGTCGACGCCCGTCAGGTGGCCCCGGGGCGCTGGGAAGTCTTCACGCATGGTGGCCGCAAGCCCACGGGGCTCGATGCGGTGGAATGGGCGGTACGCATGGCCGCCGCCGGTGCGGGTGAAATTTTGCTGACCAGCATGGACCGTGACGGTACGCGCGATGGTTTTGATTTAGCCTTGACCCGCGCTGTCGCTGACGCCGTATCGGTGCCGGTCATCGCCTCCGGCGGCGTGGGAAATTTAGACCACTTGGTCGCCGGGGTCCTAGAAGGGCATGCGGATGCCGTGCTGGCCGCCAGTATTTTCCATTTTGGCGAGCATACGGTGGGCGCCGCGAAGCAGCATCTGGCACGCGCGGGCATCGAGATGCGCCTGTGAGCTGGCTGGACGAGGTCAAGTGGGACGGACAGGGGCTGATTGCGGCGGTGGCGCAGGACGCGCTCAGCAGTCGCGTGCTGACTGTCGCGTGGATGAATCGCCAAGCGCTGGCCGCGACGGTGCAGGAAGGACGGGCCGTGTATTGGTCGCGCTCGCGCCAAAAATTATGGCGTAAGGGCGAGGAATCCGGGCACGTGCAACGGTTGGTGGAACTGCGTTTAGACTGCGATGGCGACGCCATCGTCTTGCGGGTGGAACAGGTGGGTGGGATTGCCTGCCACACTGGCCGTGAGAGCTGCTTCTACCGGGTATACGCGCAGGACGCTTGGCACAGCGTTGACCCGGTTCTCAAAGCTCCGAGCGAAATTTACCGCGGCTGAGGCCGCCGGAGACACGATGATGGACGCAGAAATCTTGCAACAATTGGCCCTGATTCTGGAACAAAGAAAGAGCGCTGATCCGGCGAAATCCTATGTGGCACGGCTCTATGCCGGTGGCCTAGATCTCATCCGCAAAAAAATTGGCGAAGAGGCGACGGAGGTCGTGATCGCCGCAGGTCACGACGACGATGCGGCACTAATTCACGAAATGGCGGATTTATGGTTTCATCTGCTGGTCGCGCTGTCAGCGCGCGGCATAGGATATGAATCCGTACTGGCGGAACTCGGTCGCCGGTTCGGTATCTCTGGGGTGGAGGAAAAAGCCTCCCGTCAGGAAAAATAGCTGTTCATCTACTCATTTGCGCAAGCCCCTGCGGGCTACGCGCAGGAGAACTCACATGGGTATCGGTATTAAGGAATTGGTCGTCATCCTCATCATCGTGGGGCTGATGTTCGGCACGAAGAAGATTAAGGGGCTGGGTTCCGACGTTGGCGGGTGGATTCGCGATTTCAAGAAAGCGCTGCGCGACGGTAACGACGACGCCAACCCCGAGGCGGGCGACAACAATCGGGTGATCGACGCTGATTCGGTGGCTTCCACCGACAAAAAAAAATCCTGAGCCGCCACCGCCATGTTTGAAGTCGGTTTTACCGAAATCGTGTTGATCGGCCTCGTGGCGCTGTTGGTGGTGGGGCCGGAACGCTTGCCGGAGCTCGTGCGCACGGCCGGCCGCTGGTTGGGCCGCGCGCAGCGCATCACGCGCGAACTGCGCAACGAGTTTGACCGTGATGTGGGTCGCTCTGAATTCACGCGGCTGCAGCAGGATTTGCGCAACACTGCCGGCGAGCGCATTGGTTTTAACGATCAGGCGCCTAGCGCGCCGCGCGACACCACGCCTGTCGCCGATACCAAGGACCTGGGCTCGGCCTGACGCTCCACCATGGCCACCGATCCCCTGCCTGACTCAAACGCTGGTCAAGATCAGCGCGAGCAAAGTTTTCTCTCGCATTTAGCGGAGCTACGCGACCGCCTGATCCGCGCCATCCTGTGTGTGCTCATTCTGGTTTTGGTGCTGATGCCGCTGGCGAACCCACTGTATTCGTGGCTGTCTCGCCCCATGATGGACAAGATGGCGGAAGTTGGCGCGCAGATGATCGCAACCGACGTCGCCTCACCTTTCTTGGCGCCTTTCAAGCTGGTGTGCTTCATGGCCATCATGCTCAGCGTGCCCTACATTTTTTATCAAATTTGGGCGTTTGTCGGGCCGGGGCTCTATCGGCATGAGCGGCGTTTGGCGTTGCCGTTGTTGGCGTCCACCATTGCCCTCTTTTATTTAGGCACGGCGTTCGCTTATTTCGCGGTATTCCCGGTTATTTTTGGCTTTCTCACGGCGGCGGCGCCCGAAGGCGTGACGGTGATGACCGATATCTCAAAATATCTCGACTTCGTCATCGTGATGTTTTTTGCGTTTGGGGCTGCTTTCGAAATCCCGGTGGCCACTTTTTTGCTGGTCAAAACCGGCATCACGACCCGCCGCGCGCTGTCGAATAAGCGCCCGTATGTGATCGTTGGGGTGTTTATCGTGGCAGCGATTCTCACCCCACCCGATCCGGTCTCGCAGACGCTCATGGCCATTCCCATGTGCCTGCTCTACGAACTGGGCCTGTTGTTCTGTCGTCTGTTCATCAAGGAAGAGGACGAAGAAGACGAACCCAGTCAAGCTGTGGTGCCCGCGGGGAACCCGCCGCGCGACCTTCCCTGAAGCGTCTGTCCTTTAGAAGCGCTCAACCCCGTGTGGGGTACTCATGAGCACGACGTCGGCGGGCCGGTTGGCGAACAAACCGTTGGTGACCACACCCACCAGCTGATTAATTTGCGTCTCCAAGGCGCCCGGCGCGCTAATGATTAAATCGTGGACGTCGAGGATCTGATTGCCGTTATCGGTCACGAATCCGGCCCGGAGCACTGGCCTGCCACCTAATTGGGTCAGGGCGCGGGCGACCTGAGCACGCGCCAAGGGAATGACTTCCACCGGCAATGGGAAACGACCTAACTGGGCTACCAGCTTGCTGTCGTCAACCACGCAAACAAATTGGCGGCTGGCCGCGGCCACAATTTTTTCCCGCGTTAAGGCGCCGCCGCCGCCCTTGATCAGGCAGCGCTCGCGCGTGGTTTCGTCGGCACCATCGACATAAATCGGTAATTCGCCGGCTTCGTTGAGATCAAACAGGGTGATTCCCAACGCGCGCAAGCGGGCGGCGCTGGCCTCGGAACTTGCCACCGCGCCGCGGATATTGGCGCGCTGCTCGCCCAGCGCGTCGATGAAGAAGTTGGCGGTGCTGCCGGTGCCAACGCCCACAATGGCGTTGGCCGGTACGAACGCCAGCGCGGCGCGCGCCACGCGATATTTTTTTTCGTTCTGATCCATGGATTCCTCACTACGCGTTGGGCGGCCCTATACAGGCTTCGATGTTATCTTAGGCGGATGCTCGACCAATACCTGAAATTAATCCTCAAAGCGCCGGTTTACGATGTGGCGCGCGAGACCCCCCTGGACCTCATGCCGCTGATGAGTCTGCGTTTGGACAACCAAGTGTGGTTAAAGCGCGAAGATATGCAGCCGGTTTTTTCGTACAAGCTACGCGGTGCTTACACCATGATGGCGGCGCTCTCGCCGAGCGAGCGGGCGCGGGGCGTGATCACGGCTTCGGCAGGCAATCATGCGCAGGGAGTGGCGCTGTCGGCGGAAAAACTGGGTCTGCGTGCCACCATCGTCATGCCCAAGACCACCCCTGAGATTAAGATTGCTGCCGTCCGGCGCATGAACGCCGAGATTATCCTGCATGGCGATAACTACGATGAAGCCGCCGAGCATGCGCACACGCTGGCGCAGGCGCGTGACCTCACCTACGTGCCGCCCTACGACCATCCCCTGGTCATTGCTGGGCAGGGCACGGTGGGCATGGAAATCATGCGTCAGCATACGGCGCCCATCCACGCGGTGTTGGTGCCGGTGG
>CAIPNE010000468.1 GCA_903866355.1 uncultured Gammaproteobacteria bacterium | reverse complement strand
TGACGGCCTGGTAGAAATTGCTGGTCGGATGGCCCGCTAGAAATCGGAGAAGTCTGCAATGAGCTTGCTCATCAACCGTCGCGATTTAGAATTCGTGCTCTACGAACTCCTAGACATCGAAACGCTAACCCAGACCCCGCGCTACACGGGGCAGGACCGGGCGCTTTATGACGCCACACTGGACGCCACTGAAAAACTGGCGCAGGAAAAATTTGCGACCCACGCGAGCGCCGCTGACGAGCACGAGCCGGTGTTGGAAGATGGCCACGTACGCCTGATCCCAGAGGTAAAAATAGCCCTCGACGCTTATGTCGAAGCGGGTTTTATGGGCATGGCCATGGATGTCGAAGCGGGCGGAACGCAATTGCCTTGGAGTGTCGCACAGGCCTGCGCAGGTTATTTCTGCGCCGCCAACGTCAGCACCATTGCCTATCCTTTTATTACCATCGCGGCGGCTAATTTGCTCAGCAAATTTGGCTCGCCCGAGCACCAGGCACGCTATTTAGAGCCGCTGGTCGCAGGGCGATTTTTTGGCACGATGGTGCTCTCGGAGCCCCAGGCCGGGTCTTCGCTGGCGGACATCCGCACGCGGGCGCTGCCCACCGAGGAGGGTCATTACCTGCTCAGTGGCAACAAAATGTGGACCTCCGCGGCCGAACACGACCTGGCACAAAACATCATTCACTTGGTGCTCGCTAAAATTCCCGGCGGGCCGCCGGGCGTCAAAGGTATTTCGCTGTTTATCGTGCCGAAATTTTTCGTCAACGACGATGGCAGTTTGGGTGCGCGCAACGATGCCCGGGTGGTCGGGCTTAATCACAAGATGGGCTATCGCGGCACGGTGAATGCGGTGTTCAACTTGGGGGAGAACGGCTGCTGCAAGGGGTGGCTGCTGGGTGAGCCGCATCAGGGGCTGGCCTATATGTTCAGCATGATGAACGAGGCGCGCATCGGGGTGGGTTTAGGGGCGGCAGCACTGGGTTACACCGGCTATTTGCACTCGCTCAAATACGCGCGCGAACGCACTCAAGGGCGACACGCTGGTAGCAAAGACCCCGCTAGCCCGCAAGTGCCCATTGTGGAACATGCCGACATTCGGCGTTTGCTGTTGGCGCAGAAGGCGGCGGTGGAGGGCGGTCTGGCGCTCGCGCTGTATTGCTCTCATCTGATCGATTTGGAGCGCACGAGCGAGGCCGCACCGGCGCGCGACCATCTCAATTTATTGCTCGATCTGCTCACGCCCATCGCTAAGTCGTGGCCGAGCGAGTTTTGCCTAGAAGCCAATAAACACGCCATTCAGATCCTTGGCGGCTACGGCTATACCCGGGACTATCCACTGGAGCGTTTCTATCGCGATAACCGGCTTAATCCGATCCACGAGGGCGCCCATGGCATCCACGGGCTGGACCTGCTGGGACGTAAGGTAGCGCTGCGCGGGGGTGCGGCCTTAACGGCCTTGATGAGCGAAATTGCCGCCACCTTGGCCAGCGCCAATGCCTACCCAGCACTCGCTGAATGGGTCACCGCGCTCGCGCAGGCGCGCACGGCATTGGTCGATGCCACCGCTACTTTAGGCGGCTTGCGCGATGGTGGTGAGGCCCCGCGCGCGCTCGCGAATGCCGGTATTTATCTCGATACCTTTGGGCATGTCGTGATCGCGTGGATGTGGTTGCGGATGGCCGTGATCGCCACGGTTCGCGCCCCTGCCAGCGTTGGCACGGAGCACGCTTTTTACACCGGAAAACTCCAGGCCTGTCAGTACTTTTATCGTTACGAGTTAGCGCCGGTGGCCGCGCGGTTGGGTTTCCTCGCGCGCGCCGACGACACTTGTTTGACGATGCGTGAAGACTGGTTTTAGGCGCTGCGTGAGCAACGGCTGGTTGTTCTCAGAAAGAAGAAATTTCAGGAATCTCACCCCATGACCCCCAATATGACCGACTACGCCGCCGAACGTGCGGCTTTTCACTGGGCGCCGCCGCCGCGTTTTAACTTCGCCCGCGATGTGCTCGACCGCTGGGCGGAAGACCCGCTCAAGCTAGCCTTGTGGTGGATCGACGACGCAGGTCACGAGCAGCAGCTCACGTTTGCGGAGCTGTCCACGCGCGCCCAACGTTTATGTCATGTGCTGAGCGATGCGGGTGTTCGCCAGGGCGACACGGTCATTGTGGTGTTACCGCGCTTGGTCGCGTGGTGGGAAGTGGTCACCGCCTGTCTGCGGATGGGCGTGGTGGTGTCTCCGGGTACCACGCAACTTGCCCCCAACGACTTGGCCTACCGCATCGACGCGGCGCAGGCGCGCGCGGTCATTACCGACGAGCGCAACGCGGCGAAATTCGAAGCACTCCCCAACCCAACGCTACGGGCTAAGTTATTGGTGGATGGCTCGCGCCCGGGATGGATTGACTACGCCACGGCCCTCGCCGCTGCGGCACCGGTCTTTGAGGCCGCCGATACCGCCGCCGAAGACGACGCCCTGTGTTACTTCACTTCAGGCACCACGGGCTATCCCAAGATGGCCATTCAGACGCAGGCCTACGGCTTGGCGCATCGTATTACCGGCCATTACTGGCTGGATTTGCGACCCGAGGATGTGCACTGGAATTTGAGCGACACCGGCTGGGCCAAGGCCGCGTGGAGCAGCTATTTCGGCCCGTGGACGTGCGGTGCTGCGATCTTTGTGCATCACACCGAGGGCTTTGATCCCAAGCGCACGCTAGAGGTGTTGGCGCGCTATCCCATTACCACTTTCTGCGGTGCGCCCACGATCTACCGGATGTTGGTCCAACAGGACCTCGGCGCCTATCGCTTCCCGACCCTGCGCCATTGCGTGGGTGCCGGCGAGCCACTCAATCCGGAAATCATTCAGACCTGGCAAACGGCCACCGGCTTAGTGATTCGGGATGGCTATGGGCAGACCGAATCGGTGTTGTTGTGCGCCAGCTTTCCGTGTCTGGAACCGCGCTTTGGGTCCATGGGCAAACCGGCACCCGGTATTGATCTCGCCGTCATCGATGACCTTGGTGCGGTGTTACCGCCTGACCGCGAGGGCGATGTCGCGGTGCGGGTGCAGCCATCACGGCCACCGGGCTTGTTTAAAGAATACCGGGGCGACGCCGAGCGCACTGCCCGGGCGTTTCGTGGCGATTGGTATCTTACCGGCGACCGCGCCTACGTCGATGTGGATGGCTATTTCTGGTTTGTCGGCCGGGCGGATGACGTCATTCTCTCCGCTGGCTACCGCATTGGCCCTTTCGAAGTCGAGAGTGCGCTGCTGGAGCACGCCGCAGTAATCGAGTCGGCGGTGGTGTCTAGCCCGGATGATTTACGGGGTGAGGTGGTCAAGGCTTTTGTGGTCCTCGCGCCCGGGATTGAGGCCAGTCCGGCACTGCTGCGGGCGTTACAAGATCACGTTAAAAGCGTGACGGCGCCCTACAAGTACCCCCGCAAAATTGAGTTCGTGGAGAGTCTGCCAAAAACCGTCAGCGGCAAGATTCGACGCATTGAGTTGCGCGAACGCGAATGGGCCAAGCCGACACCCTAACCGCGCCCGGGCCTCCGCCACCCGTCACGCCGGCGGTGCAGCGTGCCGCCTTATGGATGGTGGCGGTGAGCGCCTTTGCCCAACCTTTAATGCTGTCCTCGGTGACAGTGGCACTGCCAGCGATGGCCCGTGATTTAGCGCTTAGCGCGGTCACCTTGTCGTGGATCCCGCTGATGTTTTTGCTCAGCAGCGCCGCCACCGTGTTGGCGTTCGGCCGGCTGGCCGATATGTACGGCCGCAAGCGGGTGTTTGTGTGGGGTTCGTCGGGCTTGGTGGTTTCTTCCTTACTGTTGGCCAGCGCGCCCAACGGCGAAATGCTCATCGCGCTGCGGGCGCTGCAAGGGGTGAGTGCGGCCATGCTCTACGCCACGCAGGCGGCCATCGTGGTGTCTATTTTTCCGCCGCAACGCCGGGGTCAGGCCTTGGGCATGATCGCCTCGGTGGTGTATTTCGGCCTGACCGCTGGGCCGCTGGTGGGTGGTTGGCTGGTTGAGCATTTCGGTTGGCGGGTTGCCTTCGTGGTCAACCTGCCGCTGACCCTGTGCGTGTTGTTGTTCCTGGTGCCGCGCGTGACCGGCGAGTGGCAGGCTGCACGGCGGGGCCATTTTGATGGGCGCGGCGCGGTCATTTATGGACTGGGCATTGTGTGTGTCATTGGCGGCGCCACTGCGGTGCACGGGCTGCGCGGTGCTTTGCTGATGGGCGTGGGTGGGTTGTTGTTGTGGCAGTTTGTGCGCGGCCAGCGCGGTCTGGCAGACCCCTTGTTTGACGTCTCGCTGTTCTTCACTAATCGGGTGTTCGCGCTTTCATCACTCGCCGCCCTGCTGATGTACACGACCACCTTCTCTATTCTGGTGTTGGTCAGCTTGCATCTGCAGTACCTGAAGGGCTTGTTGCCGACTCAGGCGGGCTTGGTGATGTTTGCCCAGCCGCTGGTGACCGCGGTGATGTCGCCGCTGGTGGGCCGTTTGTCGGACCGCTTGGAGCCGCGTTTGTTAGCCAGCGCTGGGGTGTTGGTCACCGCGCTGGGTTTACTCGCGTTGGGTGCTATTGGGCACGAGAGTTCGCTGGCGCGGATCACCGCGTGCCTCGCGCTGACTGGGCTGGGTTTTAGTTTGTTTGCGTCGACCAATGCCAACGCCATCATGAGTTCCATTGCCGCCGGCCAACAGGGTAGCGCCAGCAGTGCGGTGGCAACGATGCGGGTGCTTGGCCAGTTGTGCAGCATGGGGCTGGTGGCCATGGCGTTCTCCTTGACCATGGGGGCGGCACAGATCACCCCGGAAACCTATCCGCAGTTAGAGCGCGCGCTGAGTCTGAGTTTCCGACTGGCGGCCATCTTGTGCGTGCCGTGCGTGTTTTTTTCCTTGGCGCGGGGCCGGTTGCGGCCCGGCTAAACCCAGAGAATCTGCCGGCGACCACGCTGGAAACTCAAAAACGCGGCGCGCGAATCAGCCTGTTCGAGCTGGCGCAACAGCGCATCGAGCATGAGCAGTGTCACCGGCATAACGGCCAGATCGCGCACGGCCGACAAAGGCACCCACTGAATATCACCCAATTCGCCGCTGTCCTGCGCCACGCCTGACACGTGTTCGGCCGCGACGGCGAAAAATCGGGCGTGGAAGCGAATAGGCTGCACGCTGGGGGTGATCGCGCGCCCTAAATACCGCAGCACCCCGAGAGGTGGCGCCAGTCCACGTTGGCGAAAAGCCTGCCAGGACGGCAGCGCGTTGTCGCCAATGTCACCGGGCTGGCCGACCATCAGGCCACATTCTTCAAAGGTTTCGCGAATAGCCGCCAGTGCCAGTGCATTCCCACGGTTCGCCGAACTGCCCACCGCCAGTTTGGCGTGGATAGTGGGATCTAACGGCGAGTGTGGTTGCACTCGCGCGTCTGCCGTCTCCAACATGCCGCCCGGAAAAACATAGATACCGGGCTTGAAGCGGGCCTTGGCATGGCGTTGGCCCATGAGTACTTCGATGCCTTGGTCGCCTTGGCGATGAACGACCAAGCTCGCGGCATTTCGTGGTCGCGTAGGTTTAACGGAATCCGACATACACACCCATCCTGCTGGCTGACTCAGAGCGCGGAATAATACCCCGTGGTCGCTCTAAAACTGAGGTGCTATTGGGTGCGTGTCGCGGCATACGCCTACCGTGGTTTGCCGGCAACGGCGACCTGCGCGGCGTGGCGCGGATCCCGTTGCGGTAGCCGCAACGCGGCCCTCAAACCGTCAGTGCGCGGCGGATAACATTTGCCGTTGCGACGGCGCATTTTTGAGGGACGATCCTCTGCTGCAATTGCACAATTACAGCTGCACCGCGTTCCCTTCTGGCTGCTCCCCTAAACGGGGGGCTAAATAGTCTGAATCAGTCTGTAATTGCCCTCCCGTCGGTATCGCCTTCACGGTCGGCTTGTCTTACTATCTGCCCAGCTTCGATACCTTGTGTACGCCGGAGTCCTCACCAGTCGGTGGGGACCCCCACGCGCAAGGTTGGGGCGTTTTAAGGTCACCGCTCGCCGATGTTTTAAAGACATCGATGCGCATTAGCTAATGGGGTCCGGAGGTCGCTTGAGGCGGGCCGGCACCTTATGTTTTAAACGTTAGGATTATTCCGCATGAGCGGGGAATGGGGGATGTTTTGGCTGGCAATAACACTCACGAAGTTCGCACGACACGCGGTTCAGCCATAGCCAATTGGCTGATGGATCGAAAATGGGCCTCCTTCCTCATCATTCTGGTGCCAACTATTGCGCTGGCATTGCATATCCCAAAAATCGAAGTTTATTCGCGCTTCGCAGATCTCCTGCCCGAAAAGCACGAATACATCAAAAACTATAACCGCATGAAGCAAACCTTCGGCGGCGCCAACGTGGTGACCATGGCGTTGGAAGTCAAAGGTGACAAAGACGATATTTTCACCTACGACACCCTCGCCAAGCTCAAGATGCTCACCGAGGAAGTGGACCTTATCCAAGGCGTGAACCACTACCAAGTGGCCAGTATCGCGCACGGCAAAGTACGCCGTATTCGCACCACGGGTGGCGGACTGATCAAGTCTGAGCCAGTGCTGCCTAAGGAGCTGCCCAAAGATCCGGCGGCCTTGAAGCAATTGCGCGAAGAGGCCTTCAATAACGACATCGTGTATGGCACTTACATCTCGACCGACGGTAAGTCGGCGCTGATTTTTGCCGGTTTCGACGAAGAACGTCTGGACTACACAGTCATCCATAAACGCTTGACGGAACTTAAGACTGAGGTCGAAAAAGACGGCCAGACCACCTTGTACGTTGCTGGCGAACCCATGCTGAAAGGCTGGATCTATTACTACTCCAAAGAACTGAAGGTCATCTTCGGGATCACTGGGGTGGTGATGGTGGCGTTGCTGTGGTTCCATTTTGGATCCATTGCCGGGGTCGTCGTGCCAGCGCTGGGGACCTTCCTATCTGCGATCTGGGGCTTAGGCTTCGTGGGCTGGATGGGCTTTAACCT
>CAIPNE010000467.1 GCA_903866355.1 uncultured Gammaproteobacteria bacterium | reverse complement strand
AGTCAATGCGCGCCATACCCTCAACGACCGGATAGCCGATGGCGTGGCGGCGGCCGAAGAAGCTTTGGCGTGGTTGGCGGGGACCCCCATTGCGGTCGCGCGACCGGCGCTGGAAACCCAACGGCGGTCTCACCCGTTGCCGCTGGTGGAGCATTTGGGACGCAAGAATTTTGTCGATTTCGACGAAGACATCCAAGTTGAAGACCTGCGAACCAGCATCCGCGAGGGCTTCGACAGCGTGGAGCTTTTAAAACGCTACACCACCAACGGCATGGGGCCCAGTCAGGGCAAACACTCAAACGTCAACGCGGCGCGTTTTCTTGCCCACTATCACGCTAAGCCCATCGGTGCCGTGGGCCAGACCACCGCGCGACCCTTCTATCATCCCGTGCCCATGGGCGCTCTGGGTGGCCCGCGCTGGCGCTCGCACTGCGAGACCCCCCTCATCGCCGCCCATACGGCGTTGGGCGCTACGTGGGTAGAAGTTGGCGCTTGGCGGCGGCCGCGGCATTACCGCGCGCGCGGGGCGGAGCATGCGATCGTGGAGGAATACCGTGCGGTGCGCGAACGCTGCGGCTTTATCGATGTCTCCACGCTGGGCAAGCTCGAAGTTTATGGACCAGACGCCGGCGCGTTGTTGGATTTGGTCTACACCTCCAGACTCTCCCGTGCCCCGGTGGGGGTGACCCGCGTGGTGATGGCCCTGGACCAGCGTGGCATGATTTCCGATGACGGCATCACCGCACGCTTAGGGCCCGACCACTACTACGTCACGGCCGGCACCGGACATGTGGTGGCGACCTGCCGAGAAATGAACCAACTGGCGGCCTTGTGTCGACTCAACGTGAGCGTGGTAGATCTCACCCGCCATTGGGCCGCGATCAACGTCGCCGGGCCACTGGCCCGCGAACTGCTGCAACCGCTTACCGATATCGATTTATCACGCGCGGCCTTTCCCTTTCCCGAGGTCCGCGAGGGCCGTGTGCTGGATGGCCCGGCCCGACTGATGCGGGTCGGGTTTGTGGGCGAAGCGGGTTATGAAGTACACGTGCCGTACTCGCACGCAGCACCGTTGTGGGCGGCGCTCAACGCGGCCGCGCCGCACTTTGACGCACGCCCGGTGGGGGTCGATACCCAGCGCTTGCTGCGCTTGGAGAAAGGCCATCCCATCGTGGGCTTGGATACCGATGGCGTCATGCATCCTTTTGAAACCCCGCTGGCGGGTTTGGTCAAAATGGACAAGCCGCGTTTTATGGGGCGCGCGGCGTGCGAATATTTGCAACATAAAGTCACGCGCCGGTTAATCGGATTTACCACCCCGCATAACGACCCGGCGGCACCCATTGAGGAATGCCATCTCATGGTGGACGCGCAACGTATTGTGGGGCGCGTTACCAGCGTGGGCTTCAGCCCGGTCCTTGGCCACACCATTGGGCTTGCCGTGGTGGAGGGTGAGGGACTGCATGCCACTCAATTCAATATTCGCATTGGTGGCGGCCAACTGGTTCGTGCCCACCGCGCCGAAACGCCGTTTTACGATCCCACTGGCGCGCGCTTATTAGAGGTGACGCCATGAGTGCGGTGCGCGCCGCCGCACTGCTGGCCCGCTATGCGGATTGCGGTGCCACGCTTGGCGACGTCGCGGGCATGCAAACTGGCGTGAGCGTGCCGGGTGCGGCGGATTTCTCGCACTGGCTGGCCGAACTCACGCCGATCGCGCGCGTGCTGCTGATGGGCGCGGGTGCTGCGTCCGCGCTGCGCATGGCCGGTCTGCCAGCGCCGGCCCTACTTGGAATGGTGGCCACAGCCCTCGCTGGCGTGGCACAGATTGCACCGGGTCAGTACTTGGTGTCGGCGCCGGCTACGAGCCCGCACGCGGTGCCGGTGTTTGCAGGCTCGTCCAACTTGCTCGTGCTGCCGATTGAATACGCCGAGTTCGCCTTAGGAGGGCCGAATATCACGGGGCTAATCGCAGAAATTTGTACCGCCGACGCGACCGCGGCCAGCGCCACGGCTTGGTTTCCGACCCAGCTTTGCGGGTTAGATGCGGCTCTCGTGCGGGCGCCCGGCGGCTGGCATGTGCTGTGCGCACCTGCCGAAGCCCCTTGGCTGGGTGGCGTGCTACTCGGCCTCATCGAAACACTGGGCGGCGGGCTAATCGGTTATAACGATTACCTGACGCTATCGTCTCAAAATGCTGAGGAGCATTCTCAATGAATCTTAAGCAGGCAAAAAAATTCCTGGCAGATAACCAAGTGCGCTATGTGTTGGCGCAGTTCGTCGATATTCACGGGGTCGCTAAAACAAAATCGGTTCCGGT
>CAIPNE010000466.1 GCA_903866355.1 uncultured Gammaproteobacteria bacterium | reverse complement strand
CTTGCGTGTCCGTTATTGGACACGCGCTGGGCGCAGCGCGTGGATCCTCGACGAAGTGGGCAAGGATCTGCCCATCACGACCGGTATTGTGATCGGCGCCCAAGGCATTGAGCGGCTAAGGATCTTGGAATTTCGCGAAAGTCGTGGCTGGGAAGTGCGCTATCCGTTTTTTACTGAACAGTTCGAACACGCTGAGTTGACCACCGAACTGGGTCTGAATACCGCTATCGATGGCATCTCGGGTGCAACGCTGTCGGTGGGCGCGGTCCAACGGCTGGCGCGTATGGCGTTGTATCTACACCGTGAAACGGCGACGACGCATGTCCAACCCTAGGCGCCGCCGCGACCAATGGCGATGGCTGTCTGTCTGGCACCGGTATATCGGGCTCACGGCCGCGCTCTTCGTGAGCATTCTCGCCATCACCGGCGTGCTGCTGAATCGCACCGATGCGTTAGGGTTCGACGACCGCCATGTGCGCTGGCCGCCGCTGCTCGCTTGGTATGGCATCGCGGGGCCAACCAACCTGGTCGGGTTCGATGTCGGCGATCAGCAACTCAGCCTGGTCGGACGTCGCCTCTATCTCGCACGTCAGGCACTCTCCGGCGAATATGGCGCACTACAAGGCGCGGCGCTGTACCAAGAGTCGCTCGTGGTTGCGGCGGACGGCCACCTCTTTCTGTTTAGTCTGACCGGCGAACTGATCGAACGCATGAATGGTGCACCGCCCCAGATCACACGTCTCGGTGCTGATCAGGGTGGTGCGCTGGTCCTGGAGGCACGCGATGGTCTGTTCCAGTCCGATCCCGATCTGCTCGAATGGCAACGGTGGACGGCAGAACCCGCCACCGTGATCTGGGCGGTCAGTAAGCGTCCCGCGCTCGCGGCTGAGCTGAGCGCTGATTACCGCGGCCACAGCCTGAGCTGGGAGCGCGTGCTGCTTGATCTGCATAGCGGCCGGTTGTTGGGTCGGTACGGCACCTGGGTGATGGATATTGCGGCAGGCCTTTTGTTAGTGCTCGTGATGACCGGCATCTGGTTATGGACACAGCGTCGGCGCTGAAGGCAGTAGGCTTAACTTTGATGCGCAACTCTCAGCTCGACCGACGCCGCTTTCTGACCATCATTGCGGGCACCCTAGGTTGGCCGCTGGCGCAGGCCGCCGGGCCATCAGCGCCAGCAATGACGACCTGGCGCGGCGTGCTGATGGGTGCTGAGGTCAGTATCCTCGTCGGCGGTGCCGACCAGCCGCGCACCGCTGCGGCGGTGCGGGATTGCGCGGCCGCGGCACAACGGCTCGAAGGTTTGTTCAGTCTGCAGCGGCCGGACTCGACCATTGCACACCTGAATGCCCACGGCATCGTGGCAGATCCGCCGGCGGATTTCCGAGCTTTGATCGCGACCGCGCAGTCCCTCTCAGCGCTGACCGACGGCGCGTTCGACGCCACTGTTCAACCACTCTGGCGGCTGTATAGCGCGCATTTTGCGCGCGTTGGGAATGGCGCGGGCCCATCGTTAGCAGCCGTCGCGGCGGCCCGTGCGTGCGTCGATTTTCGTCGGCTGAGTATCGACGACACCGGGATTGGCTTCACCCACGGGGGCATGGCGCTCACTTTAAACGGGATCGCACAGGGCTATATCACGGACCAAATCGCAGATCTGCTACGCGCCCGCGGGTTCACCCAGGTGCTGATCAATATGGGCGAACATTACGCGCTCGGTGACCATCCCAGCGGCCGGCCATGGCAGCTCGCGATCCGCGATCCTCAGCAGCCGCTGTCCGTGCTTAAGACCCTCCCGCTACGGGATGCGGCACTGGCCACCTCCGGCGGTGATGGCCTGCGCTTCGATACCGCGGGACGCTTTCATCATCTGTTTGATCCCGCCACGGGCGCCTCCACCACACGCTACCTCAGTGTATCGGTGTCTCACCCGCGTGCGACCTTGGCCGATGGCCTATCGACGGCATTCTCTGCAATGTCGATCTCAGCGATCCGCAGAGTCGTTGCCGCGCTGCCCGGCACGCAGGTCTGGCTCGTGCTGCCGGATGGCGGTCTGACGACCATTGGTCAGGCCCCGACTGTTTGAGCCTGCCCGTCACCGTCCAGTTCCCAGCGGAATGGAGCCTATCGGTGACCGGATGGCTTGGGCTCAAGCCATCCTGCGGGCCCGTCTGGTAAGCGGTTTTTGATCATCAAAAGGCCGCTTCGGCTGGATTCTTTTTGCGGTGCTGAATGGACGAATACACCGCAGCGATGATGAACCCGACACCGACCAGGCCAGTGAACACCTCAGAGACGTGAAAGACCGGGCCGAGCAGCATGATCACGGCCAGGGCGCCGATGGCATAGTGCGCCCCATGTTCCAGAAAAATGTATTCGTTCAAGGTGCCGCGGTTGACCAAATAAACCGTCATTGATCGCACGAACATGGCGCCAACACCCAGACCCAGCATGATGATCACCACATCTTTGGTGATTGCGAATGCACCGATCACGCCGTCAAATGAGAATGAGGCGTCCAGCACTTCCAGGTACAAAAAGCTGGCGGCACCAGAGCGTTGGATCGTTTTGACCGCGCCGTCGCCTTCAACCTCGTTTTCAAACAAGGCGCCTATCGCATCAACCGCCAAGTACAGCAACACGCCCGCCACGCCAGCCACAAACACACGGGTTTGATCTTTTTCGGGGACCCACCAAAGGGTGGAGAAAATCACCGCCAGCGCAATGAACACACTGATCGCGTCAAACTTAGCAATCTTCACCAAGCGCTCTTCCATGGAGCCCAGCCAATGCGTTTCTTTTTCGGCGTCAAAGAAGTAGTGCAAGAACACCAACAACAAAAAAATACCGCCGAACGCCGAAATCACCGGGTAGGCATCGAACAAAACCTTGGAGTATTGGTCCGGGTTGTTCATGGCCATGTTGATGGTTTCCATCGTGCTGATGTTGCCGGACACCGCCACAATGACAATGGGAAACACCAACCGCATGCCGAACACCGCCACCAAAATACCGACCGTCAGAAACAACTGCCGCCAAAGGTGGCTCATGCCCTTCAGGACTCTTGCATTCACCACAGCGTTATCGAAAGACAGGCTGACTTCCAGGACGACCAGCACGGCGGTCAACCACAAGGCCGTCCACAAACCTAGGTGGGTCTTGAGACCCCACCAGCCCGCGATGCCCAGACAGACCAACGTCACCAAAAATGACAACCTGAATTCTTTCATTCCATGCTCCGAAGGGGGTATTACCAGGAGGGTCCTACCCTTTGAAAGGCGCGATTCTATCTAAAACTCGGCACCAAAATTGGGTGTTTCACCCCAAATCGATGGCGCCAGTAGTGGTTTTAGAATCAGTTTTCTCAAGAATTTTCGGCAAAGACTGCCGTTTCTTCTCGTCATATCAATTTTTGAACATACGTCATGCGCCGGCTCCCCGTCTATCCCTTTCCGGGTACCTCCGGCTCCCTGCAGGGCGAGCTCATCCACGCGGTGAACGTGGGCCGGCAAGCCAGGCTGAGCGCATTGCGCCAAGATCCCAAAGCGCCAGTTGGGCAACATCGTGGTCGGTGCCGCGGGTTCCAAGGCCAAGATTTAAGAACAACTGCTCCAGCTCACCGACACCGTCGTTGTCCTAGACGGGATACATTCCAGCAGCTTTCCCAGCTTCTGCCAGTGGGTGAGTGCCAGCGTGGCCACGGGGATGAACAGCAACGCCCGCGGCAACAAGCTAGCGCCGCCACCCGCGGCAGGCGGGCTGCAATAGCGCCTGTCTCGCAAGCCGGGCGAACGACTGGGAAGATGGCCTAGGGCGCTTGGTGCATGGGCGCTGCCTACAGTAGGATCCATGCTCGTCTCAGCAGAGACACCCTTCATTGATTCACGG
>CAIPNE010000465.1 GCA_903866355.1 uncultured Gammaproteobacteria bacterium | reverse complement strand
CGGCCCGATAACCCAGGAAGCTCACAAACCGTGATGGCGCGTAAAAACACCGCCGGTAGCGACTCAGAAAAACTCAGACAATGGCGCCGCGTACAAGCGCTGTCGATTGCTTGTGCACATTCAGAAGGCAAAGTTTCGCCCGCTCAAGCATCTCCGCACTATTCGTTGCATCGAGTTCTCAAAACCCGCCTAACTCATTGATTTGTCGAGCCGGAGGGCGGTTGGTTAGTTTTTGTGCAGTTTGACTGGAGCCCCTTTAATTTTCCCCTTAGGTGCGCGCTGCGAGCGTTTCATCAACAGACTTATCCACAGAAACTGTGGGTAAGTTTATCTCGCCCAAAGGGATATCAAGAGGGGCCTCAGAGGCTGGGTGGGTCACCATCGATGGGGGTAGCGGCCGCGATTTTTCGCCGGCGATAGCCTGCGGGCGAGGCGCGCCAGTGTCGCGTGGCGGCGCAGGCACCTTGGAAAGGCCCCATTTGCCGCCGCCGACTAACGCCACTGGGGGTGAGATCAGCGCGCTTAACGGGTTTGTTGGGAAGGCGTCGCGGTGAGGCGGGCGATGTGGACGCAACCTGCGACCAGCGGTGCCAGTTCGGACAACGCGCGGTAATACACTTCGCGCTTGAAGGGGACGACAAGCTGCACCGGATCCCAGTAATCAATCCAACGCCACTGATCGAACTCAGGCTCATCGGCCGACTGCAGATCCACGCGATGCTCTTCCGCGGCTAGACGTAGCACAAACCAGCGCTGTTTTTGACCAATGCACACGGGGCTTTGCGAATGACGGATATAACGTTTGGGCAACCGATAGCGCAGCCAAGAACGTGTACAGCCGATGATTTCAACGTGCTCTGGCAGCAAACCGACTTCTTCACGCAGTTCGCGATACATCGCTTGCTGGGGAGTCTCGTCGGGATTGATGCCGCCTTGCGGGAACTGCCAAGCAGACATACCAATGCGCCGCCCCCAAAAGGATTGGCCCTGGTCGTTTAGCAGCACGATCCCCACGTTGGCGCGATAGCCCTGAGGGTCGATAGTCGCTTCTACCAAGGACATTCCCCCTAAGCCGCCAGCGTTTTAGTTGTTCTTCTTTTTCTTCTCTCGCCTTCTCGATCGCGCCCCAGACGGCCGGTCGAATAGACTCGACCGGCGGGGTTTCACATGGCAGCGTTAGCCCACGAGTTTGCGAATGGCGTCCCGCTCTTCTTTGAGTTCGTTCTCGGTTAGGGTCATGCGTTGGCGGCTAAAATCGTCGACCGGCAAGCCCTGCACGATGGCGTAGTCGCCGCCCTCACAGCGCACCGGGAAAGAGTACATCAGACCTTTCTCAATGCCATAACTGCCGTCGCTTGGCACCGCCATGCTGGTCCAATCGCCGGCGGGAGTGCCAGCAACCCAATCGCGCATGTGTTCCAAGGCGGCATTCGCGGCCGAGGCGGCACTGGAGGCGCCACGGGCGTCGATGATTTCTGCCCCGCGCTTGGCGACGCGAGGAATGTATTCGTTCTCATACCAAGCGCGTTCGAGGCCTGCAAGCGCGCTCACCCCCCGCACTTCAGCCTGGCTGAGGTCCGGGTACTGGGTGGTGGAATGATTGCCCCAAATCATGACCTTGCGCACATCCGTCACGGCCACACCGGTCTTGGCGGCCAACTGCGCCACGGCGCGATTGTGGTCCAGCCGAGTCATGGCCGTGAACTGCCGGGGATTGATATCCGGGGCATAGTGGGCGCAGGTCCACGCATTGGTGTTAGCCGGATTACCCACCACCAGGGCGCGAATATTGCGGCTGGCATGGTCGTTAATCGCCTTACCCTGCACCTTGAAAATCCCCCCGTTGGCCGCCAGCAGATCGCTGCGTTCCATGCCCGGGCCACGCGGTTTTGCGCCTACCAGCAAAGCAAAATCGGTGTCCTTGAAGGCAATATTGGGGTCGTCGGTGATCTCAATGCTGCTGAGCAGCGGAAACGCACAGTCGTCCAATTCCATCACCACGCCCTGCAGGGATTTCATCGCTGGGGTGACTTCCAGCAACTGCAAGCGCACGGGTTGATCCATGCCCAACATTTGCCCCGAGGCGATGCGAAATAGCAGCGCATAGGAAATCTGGCCGGCAGCGCCGGTAATTGTCACGCGTACGGGGGTCTTCATAAGTCTTTCTTTCCAGGTTGCTCGCGAAAATAAAAATTTAAACGGTCGGCACCGGTTGTGGTCAACCGCGATCCGCCACCGCGGTGTAGTCGCGTCGTTGCGCCCCGATATAGAGCTGGCGCGGGCGGCCAATTCGGAAATCGCTGTCTGCCATCATTTCCATCCACTGAGCAATCCAGCCCGAGGCGCGAGCCAGCGCAAACATCGGCGTGAACATATTGGCGGGGATGCCAAGGGCTTGATAAATCAGACCGGAATAAAAATCCACATTCGGGTAAAGCTTGCGCGAAATGAAGTATTCGTCTTCTAACGCGATGCGCTCCAGTTCCATCGCCACTTCAAACATCGGCAGGTTGAGGTTCATGGACTGCAGTAGGTCATGACAGGCTTGCCGAATGATTTTGGCGCGCGGGTCGTAATTTTTGTACACCCGGTGGCCAAAACCCATCAGGCGGAAGTTGTCGTCTTTATCTTTCGCCCGGCTGATGAACTTCGGAATGTTCTTGGGTTCGCCAATTTCCGCCAGCATTTCGATGACGGCCTCATTGGCCCCGCCATGGGCTTTGCCCCAGAGAGTTGACACCCCGGCGGCAACACAGGCGAAGGGATTGGTTTCGGCGCTACCGGCCAACCGCACCGTGGAGGTGCTCGCGTTCTGCTCATGGTCGGCATGGAGGATGAACAGCAAGTTGAGCGCGCGCAGCGCCACCGGGTTCGCCACATAGGGCTCGGTGGGCCACGAGAACATCATGTACATGAAATTCTCGACGTGGTCGCGGGAGTTGTCGGGATAGACGAATGGCAGCCCCGAACTGTGGCGATAAATTTTCGACACCAAATTGGGCATTTTGGCGATGACGCGGCGTGCCGTGAGCATGCGGGACTCGGGGTCGTGGATGTCCGTCGAAGCGTGGTAGTAGGACGCCACCGCTGCGCAGACACCGGCTAATACCGACATGGGATGCGCATCGTAGCGATACCCTTGGTAGAACCGGGACAGATGCTCGTGAGTCATGCCGTGCATCTTGATAGCGTGCGTCCATTCGTCGGATTGCACCTGATTGGGTAACTCGCCGTGCAACAGCAGGTAGCTGACTTCGAGAAAGTTCGACTTCTCGGCCAGCTGTTCAATCGGATAGCCCCGATGCAACAGCACGCCGTCTTCGCCGTCCAGATAGGTAATGGCGCTGCGGCAGGCGGCCGTCGACCCGTACCCAAGGTCGAAAGTAAACATGCCCAACTCTTTGTACAGATTCTTGATGTCGATCACAGGCGCCCCATATTCGCCTTCGTAAACCGGGCATTCCACCTGTTTGCCGCTCTTGTGGTCGGTTATCGTGACGATTCGAGTTGCCATGGATGCCTCTTTAAAACTGTTGCCGAGCGCTTTGGTAGGGTGCGGATGTTCCTCACACAAGTGGCTAAGAATACCCGTCCGCATGGAAAGGCTTCAAGCGCGCCGGTTCGGCGAAGTTGAATGAGGCCTGGAGCAATGGCTCAGCGGCGGCAGAAAACGCCGCGACGAAGCGGAATTTGCTGCGTCGCAGGTGACTTTGGGCCATCATTGATCCAAGATTCATGGCCCTAGCGCTGACCTTGCGCACGCAACAAGGAACGAGTGAGGGAGAACAGCACAGCCCCGCACTTCTAACCGAGGATGAAGATGCAATCTACTTCGTGCCTTTTCAGCGCCAACGCTGCTTTCATCGAAGACCTCTATGAGCGCTTCCTTGATAACCCTTCCGCCGTTGACCCCGGCTGGCGCGAGTATTTCGCTAGCCTGCAAGACGGCCAATCGGCCACCGACACCCCTCATTCTCCGATTCGCGAGCGCCTGCTGGCAGGTGCTGACCGGCCCCGGCAACAGACCACAACGCCCCCCGCGAGCGTCGCGTTCACCGAGGATGGGAAACAAGTCTTTGTGCTCCAACTCATTAACGCTTATCGCTTTCTGGGTCATCGTCAAGCCAAGCTAGACCCGCTTAATCAGTATGCACGCCCGCAGGTGCAGGAACTTGACCCGGCTTTCCACGGCTTAGCCGAATCCGACATGGAACGGGTCTTCAATACCGGGTCACTCGCGGGTATGGCCCGTGCGTCCTTGCGCCAAATCCTCGACATCGTGCGCACCACCTACTGCAGCCATATTGGCGCGGAGTACATGCACATTGTCGAAACCGCGCAAAAACGCTGGATCCAGCAGCGTCTTGAACCGGTACTCGCTAAACCGGCGTTTGATGCGGCCAAAAAGCGCCACCTCCTCGAGCGGGTGGTGGCGGCCGGCGCGTTAGAGGAATACCTACACACACGCTATGTGGGCCAAAAGCGCTTTTCGCTAGAAGGCGGCGACAGCACCATTCCGTTGCTGGATCAACTCTTGACCGACTGCGGACGCCACGGGATCAAAGAAGTCGTCATCGGCATGGCCCATCGGGGCCGGCTAAACGTCTTGGTGAATATTGTTGGCAAACACCCCTCCAAGCTATTCGAGGAATTCGAGGGCAAAAGTCGCGCAGCGCGCCTAGGTGACGTGAAGTATCACATGGGCTTTTCATCGGACATCGAGACGCCGGATGGTCCCCTGCATGTCACGCTGGCGTTTAATCCCTCGCATTTAGAAATCATCGACCCCGTCGTCGAGGGTTCGGTGCGTGCTCGCCAAGACCGGCGGGGCGATGTTGAACGCAACCAAGTGCTGCCGCTGCTGATCCATGGCGACGCGGCGTTTGCCGGCCAGGGCGTGGTCATGGAAACCTTCAATCTCTCGCAGACCCGCGGCTACACCACGGGCGGCACAGTCCATGTGATTATCAACAATCAAATCGGTTTCACGACCAGCGACCCGCTGGACTCGCGATCCAGTTTGTATTGCACAGACGTGGCCAAAATTGTGCAGGCGCCGATCTTTCACGTGAACGGCGACGACCCAGAAGCCGTGGCCTTCGTGGCGCAAATCGCGTTGGATTTCCGCATGGAATTCAATAAAGACGTGGTTATCGACCTCATTTGCTATCGCAAGCATGGGCACAGCGAGGCCGATGAACCCGCGGCTACTCAGCCCGTGATGTACCAGCACGTGCGCAAACATAGCGGCGTACGCAAACTGTACGCCGACCAGTTGCTCGCCGAGGGGATCATTTCGGCCGCAGAAGTAGCGGCGATGGCAAGCACCTATGTCGCCGCGCTCGAAAACAACCTCGTGGTCTCACGTCCACATTCGACCACGCACGACCCGCGCTTCCTGATTAATTTTGAGCCCTATCGTGCGAGCCACTGGCGCGACGCCACCGCCACCCACCTTAGCGGCGAGAAAATTGCCACGCTCTCCGAGCGCATGTCGACCTACCCAGCCCAGTTTGATCCGCATCGCGCCGTGCGCCGGGTCTATGAGGATCGCCACCGCATGGCGGCCGGAGAAATCCCCATGGATTGGGGTTACGCAGAAACCCTCGCGTACGCAGGGCTGCTCACGGAGGGGCATCCGGTGCGCTTGTCCGGACAGGACAGCGCCCGTGGTACTTTTTTTCATCGACACGCGGTAGTGACCGATCAAAAAACGGGCGATACCTTCCTGCCCCTCCAAAACCTCGCCGCCGATCAGGCGAGTTTTTTGGTCATCAACTCCACGTTATCCGAAGCCGCCGTACTGGGCTTTGAGTTTGGCTATGCCAGCTCTGAACCCCGCGGCATCGTGATCTGGGAGGCGCAATTTGGCGATTTTGCCAATGGTGCGCAGGTGGTTATCGACCAATTTATTGCTTCTTGCGAAGAAAAATGGGGTCGCCTTTGCGGTCTCACCCTGCTGTTGCCACACGGCTATGACGGCCAAGGTCCCGAGCACTCCTCGGCACGACTAGAGCGCTATTTACAGCTGTGCGCCGAAGACAATATGCAGGTCGTGTATCCCACCACCCCCGCTCAGATGTTTCATCTCATCAGGCGCCAGACGCTGCGTCCTTATCGTAAACCCCTGATCGTGATGAGCCCCAAAAGTCTGCTGCGGCACAAACTCTCCGTTTCGAGTTTGGCGGAGATCCAATCCGGCAGCTTCAAGACGGTGATCGATGAAGTCGACGCGCTCGACCGCAAGGCGGTCAAACGGGTGCTGTTTTGTAGCGGCAAGGTGTATTACGACCTCTTGGAAGCTCGTCGTGAACAGCAGTTGGACGCTTGCGCCATTATCCGCATTGAGCAGCTTTATCCGTTCCCGCGCGAGGAAATCATGACGATCCTCACCACCTATCCGGCGGTAGCAGACGCGGTCTGGGTGCAGGAAGAACCCCGCAATCAGGGTGCTTGGTCACTCATGCTGTCACGGCGCATGCTGGCCGGCTGCTTCCCCGTGGAAATGCCGCTGCGCTGCGTGGCGCGGGCTTATTCCGCCTCACCGGCGGTGGGCTACCACGCGCTGCACCTCAAGCAGCAACAAGAGCTGGTGGACGCCGCATTGAAGGCCCCGCTCCCAACCACCCCACAGCAAAAAAAACCGGCCTGATCGCCACCCAATCAACGGCTATCGGGCGTTCATGAAACAAAGGAAATACCGTGTTAGTTGAAGTAAAGGTTCCGGTCCTCGCCGAATCCGTACCCGACGCCACTCTCTTGGAATGGCATAAAAAATCGGGCGAACGCGTGGAACGCGGTGACAACCTCATCGATCTGGAAACTGACAAAGTCACTCTGGAAATTGCCGCACCGGTCGGCGGCGTGCTGGTCGATATCCGCAAACAAACTGGGGAAGTGGTCACTACCGACGAGATTTTGGCGGTGATCGACACGGCCGCGACGAGCACCGCACCGGACGCCGCCCCGCTCATCGCCGCTGGCGCCGACCTACCGACAGACGCCGCCGCCGCTGCAAAAATGGGCCCGGCGGCGCGCAAAATTGTCCAAGAGAGAGGCCTGGATGTCACCACTATTCAGGGCTCCGGCAAAGACGGTCGCGTGACCAAGGGCGATGTGCTGGCACAAACCGTCTCAGCGCCAGCGCGGGTTGTGCCGCCGCAGGCGCCGGCTCCCAGCGCCGCGGGGGCACGGGCCGATCAGCGCGTACCGATGACTCGTCTGCGTAAACGAACCGCCGAACGTCTGCTGCAAGCCCAACACCAAGCCGCCATCCTCACCACCTTTAACGAGGTGAACATGCAGCCGGTGATGGATTTACGCAATCGCTACAAAGATGACTTCGAAAAACGGCACGGCGTGCGTATGGGTTTTATGTCGTTCTTCGTGAAGGCCGCCGTCGAGGCGTTGAAAAAATTTCCGACGGTCAACGCCAGCATTGATGGCGAGGACATTATTTACCATGACTACTTTGATATCGGTGTCGCGGTCGGTTCGGAGCGTGGGCTGGTGGTGCCCATTCTGCGCAATGCTGAAACGCTCACCTTTGGCGACATCGAACGCGGCGTGCGTGAGTTTGGCGACCGGGCGCGCGACAGTAAGCTCACCATAGAGGATCTCACCGGGGGCACGTTTACGATCAGCAACGGTGGGATTTTTGGTTCGCTGCTCTCAACGCCCATTCTCAATCCACCCCAAAGCGCGATTCTGGGCATGCATAAAATTCAGGATCGGCCAGTGGTAGAGAAAGGCAGCATCGTGATCCGTCCCATGATGTATCTGGCGATGTCTTACGACCACCGCATTATCGACGGCCGCGAGGCCGTACAGTGTCTCGATACCATCCGCCTGTTGCTCGAAGATCCGAGCCGCATGCTGCTACAAGTCTGAGGTAGGTCATGGATAACTATCAGGTAGTCATAGTCGGTGCCGGGCCTGCGGGCTACGTCGCAGCCATTCGCTGTGCCCAACTGGGTCTGAAGACGGCGTGTGTGGAATCTTGGATAAGCCCGAAAGGCACGCCGACTCTCGGCGGCACCTGCCTGAATGTTGGCTGTATCCCCTCCAAAGCGCTGCTAGATTCCTCCCATCACTTTGAGCATCTGCGTAAACACGGGAAAGAACACGGCATCGTCACCGGTGAAATCGGTTTTGATGTCAGCGTGATGCAAAAACGTAAAGAAAAAATCGTCCAAACCCTGACCCAAGGCATCGCCGGACTGTTCAAAAAGAACGGGGTCACGTGGGTGCAGGGGCACGGCGTATTAAAGCCGAATGGCGAAGTCGCCGTACTCGACAGCGCCGGCAGCGAAACCGCGCGGCTGGCAGCACCCCATATCATCATTGCAACGGGTTCCGTGCCGGCACGCATTCCCTCGGCGCCGGTAGATCAGCAGGCGATAGTCGACTCCACAGGGGCCTTGGCTTTCGAGCAAGTCCCAGCGCGACTGGGCATCATTGGGGCTGGCGTGATTGGGCTGGAACTGGGCAGCGTGTGGCGCCGCCTCGGCGCGGAGGTCATCATTTTTGAGGCCTTGCCAGAATTTCTCGGCGCCGCCGACCAAGACGTGGCGAAAGAAGCCCTTAAGCTTTTTTCCAAGCAAGGTCTCGATATTCGGCTTAACGCCAAAGTGCTCGGGGTCACGACCTCCCCAGAAGGCGTGCGCGTCAGTGTTGACGCGGGGGGCAAAACGGCAGAAGTGACGGTCGATAAACTCATCGTTGCGGTCGGCCGTGTGCCGAATACCCAAGGACTTGGCGCCGCTGAAATTGGACTGGCATTGGACGCTCGCGGATTCATTCAAACTGACGGCCTGTGCAAAACCAACATCGCTGGCGTTTACGCCATTGGCGATGTGATCCACGGACCGATGCTGGCCCACAAGGCGTCGGAAGAAGGCATCGCGGTGGCCGAATTTATCGCCGGCCAAAAACCCGCCATCGACCACGCGCAGATCCCGTGGGTTATTTATACCTGGCCCGAAATTGCGTGGGCCGGCGCCACCGAAAAATCACTCAAAGAAACCGGCCGTGCGTATCGGCTCGGCCGCTTCCCGTTCATGGCCAGTGGGCGAGCCCGCGCCATGGGCGAGACGGACGGCTTTATCAAGATCCTCAGCGCGCAGGACACCGATGAAGTCTTAGGTGTGCATATCATCGGCCCACAAGCCTCGGAGCTGATCGCAGAAGCAGTGCTGGCGATGGCCTTTAACGCGTCTGCCGAAGACATCGCCCGTACCGTACATGCCCATCCAACGCTCAGTGAAGGCTTGCACGAGGCTGCCCTAGGCGCGGATAACCGCATGATCCACCTCTAGCGCAAACTGACAGCGCCCACCACCCTCGGGGGGCGTCACTTGCAATGCGCTGCGGTGCAATTTAGATTCACAACAGCTATTAAAATAAATAGATGGTCTATCGCTCGCTCAAAAGGAGTTTTATGCCGCCATTGGGGAAATGCCCAGCGCGAGGAACCGTGCAGCCGTCCGGCTGGCTGCGCAACGACCAGACGGTCCAAGTGGTACTCAACGCCGCAGTGTCCCCCATCCACCGCAGTGCCGGAAATATCTTGCTTGGCACTCCCCACTACCGTGCCCAACCGCAAATAATGAACTCACCCGGCCAGCAGGCCAACATCGGGAGCCGTGATCTATGACTGAGAGCGCAATCAACAAGCGGGTGATAAAAAAATATCCGAATCGCCGCCTTTACGACACCAATGAGAGCAAGTACGTCACGCTGAATGACGTCCGCAAGCTCGTGCTAGAAGAAACGCCTTTTTGTGTGATCGATAAAAAATCCGGCGAAGATATTACCCGTAACATCCTGCTGCAAATCATCATTGACCAAGAAGACGGGGGCGACCCTATTTTCTCAACCGATGCGCTCCAACAATTGATCGGTTTTTATGGCAACTCGGCCCGCGGCATGGCAGGGGATTTCATGCGGACCAGCGTCAATGTGCTGTATGAGCAGCAAAAACAGCTACAAAATCAATTCACCACCGCACTGCAGGCCAATCCTATCTCCGGCATGTTTGCCGAGACCGCTAAACGCAATATTGAGCTCTGGCAGGGAATCCAAGAGAGCGTCATGAAATCGAGTGGTTTGTTCAGGCCCGACCGAAGCCCCCAGCCAGAACCACCGTTAGACGAATAGCCCATCGGCAAAACGGTCCCGCCGGGTCACGGCGGAACCGTCCATTCCACCTATCTAGGTGGCAGCAGACTGCGCGAATGCGCCCCGAATTCGCGCTATTTGTTGCAGTAGTGCCGCGGGTAAGCGGGTACCGAAGCTCGCGAAAAACTTTTCCAAGTCGTCCATTTCTGCGGACCAAACACTGGGATCCACGGCCAGCAAAGCTTCTAGCGTTTGCGCGGAGACCGCTAAACCGGTTAGGTCCAGATCCTCGGCCCGGGGCATCAAGCCCACGGGTGTGCTGAGGGCCTGCGCCTCACCGGCACACCGTTCGGTGATCCACTTCAGCACCCGCATATTGTCGCCGTAGCCTGGCCACATAAAGCGACCCTCAGCGTCTTTACGAAACCAATTGACATGGAAGATTTTAGGCGGCTGCGAGGAACGTTCTCCGAAACTCAGCCAGTGCGTCCAATAGTCCGCAAAGTTGTAGCCACAGAAGGGTTTCATCGCCATGGGATCGCGGCGTACCTGACCCACCTGCCCCGCAGCGGCGGCGGTGGTTTCGGAGGCGACGGCTGCCCCTGCAAAAACGCCGTGCTCCCAGTCCAACGATTCCAGTACTAAGGGCGCCACCGTCGAGCGGCGACCACCAAAGATAATGGCCGAAATGGGTACGCCTTGCGGCATATTGGCCTGCGGGGAATAGCTGGGGCACTGTGCCGCCGCAACCGTAAAGCGGGCGTTCGGATGCGCCGCGGGTCCGTTAGCGGGATCATGCGGGCGCCCCTGCCAGTCAAGCAATCCGGCGGGCATATCGCCATCGATACCCTCCCACCAAGGCTGTCTATCGGCGGTCATTCCCACGTTGGTGTACAGGGTGTTACGACCCAAGGTCTGCATGCAGTTGGGATTGGTTTTTAGGCTGGTGCCTGGCGCCACCCCAAAAAATCCGGCTTCAGGGTTAATGGCCCATAGCCGACCGTCTTCGCCCAGATGCAACCACGCGATGTCGTCACCTACGGTCCACACTTTCCAACCCGCATAGGCGGCTGGTGGCACCAGCATGGCCAAATTGGTTTTGCCACACGCGGAGGGAAACGCCGCCGCCACATAGGTGGTCCGCCCGGTGGGATCTTCAATACCCAGGATGAGCATATGTTCCGCAAGCCAGCCTTCCGTGCGCGCCTGCCAACTGGCAATCCGTAGGGCATGACATTTTTTGCCCAACAACGCGTTCCCACCGTAGCCCGAGCCAATGCTCTTGATGAGCAGCTGCTCCGGGAAATGCATGATGTAGCGCCGCGTGGGATCAAGATCACCGATGGAGTGCAATCCTTTCACGAAGGAATTGCCCGCCTCTATGTGCGCCAGCGCGCGCGTGCCGGTTCGCGCCATGATGCGCATATTGGCGACCACATAGGGGCTGTCGGTAATTTCCACGCCGGCCCGCGAATATGGCGAACCGTAAGGGCCCATCAAATACGGAATGACGTACATCGTGCGGCCGCGCATACACCCTGCGTAAAGCGCATCGACGATCTGGTGGCCCTCAGCTGGCGCCATCCAATTATTGTTGGGCCCGGCGTCTTCTTGCGCAGCGGTGCACACAAACGTTAGGTGCTCGACTCGGGCAACGTCGTTCGGATTAGAGCGGTGCAGGTAGCAGTTGGGGTGCGTTTGTTCGTTCAGGCGCAGTAACGTGCCGTCGGCCAACATGCTGTCGGTCAGCTGCTCATTTTCTTCATCAGAACCATCACACCAATGGATATGTGCAGGCTGTGTCAGCAACGCGGTCTCCTCGACCCACGCCGCTAGTTCGGGATTTTTCGTCATCAATTTTTCTCCAATGCGCGCCCGCCGACTGAGCCTCCTCAGGCACAGCGATCGCTATACAACATCGCTCAAAAGCGAGACAGCGGCCACTCTAATCCAATCGACACCCTAATTTGAAGGAATCTGCGACTTGCATGAACAATTACTGATATTTGCCGGGTTCAGTCTGGTCGCCCTTGCCGCGCTGAAAAATTGGCCGGCACCGCGAAGGTAAAAATCTCATAAAAATGTGTTGACACCGCTTCGAGGCGATCGTTATGCTGCGTCGCACAAATGCTGCTTTGCAATAACCCCCCAACAGATCAGGAGCACATGACCATGGACAATTTCAGCACTCAGCGTGACTCGTTTATGAAAGCTGCTCTGGAATCTGGCAAAACACTGGAAGCGCTCAACAGCAAGTTTTGGGGGAATTTTTCCAAAACTCAGACCGCTTTTTGCGAGGGTGCTTTGGAGACGGCTAAACAGTGGGCCTGCAATTTTGAGCAGCACAAAGCGTTGCCTGAATTATTTGACGCCCAGAGCAAACTGGCCGGCGATTACAGCACGCGCCTGATGGCGACTAGCCGCGAAATCACCGACATGTTCCTTGCGACTCGCGAGGACTATAAGAGCTGGTTCGAAAAAGGCTTTCAGTTTTTTACCACACAGGCCGAGGCCGTCATGGTCAAGCCGGTGGTGGTCCGTAAGGCGGCTTAATAGCGCGCTGCGGAAAATTTTCGAGACGGTGTCGTCTCTCCCTCTCTCTCGTTTGACCTCCCCTCTGCCCTCGTCGATCGGCCTCCCGGCCGGTCTTCGGGGGTGCTTTTTTTTAGCGCAAAGTCGCCCCGCCCTACCCTTCGCTCAACGCCAAGACGGCCAGTTTTACGCCGCGCTCCGCCGTTCTAGCCACTGCGCTATCGTGCGCGCTACTAAGGTCCGCGCCGCACCAACATAAATACCAATATGGCCACCCGGCACCGCCAGTTCCTGATAATCCGGGGTCGAAACTTTACCCGCCAAGGCCTGCGCAGACGCCGGCGGCACCAGATGATCGGCGCGTGCATAAATATTAAGCACCGGCATGGTTATTTGGCTTAGCGCCACGCCTTGCCCGCCGACACGCAAACGCCCTTCACACAAAGCGTTGTCGCGGTAAAAGTCACGCGCAAACTCTAAAAGCGCCAAAGCCGCTAGGTCGGGGCTGTCGAAAATCCATTTTTCCATCCGCAGGAACGTGGTTAGCGCGTCTGGGTCAGCCATTTGATCGACTAAGTCCACGTATTTCTGGTGCCGCAGGCGATAGGGTTTTAAAGTCAGAAACAGGCTGTTGAGCACCTCCCCACTGAGGTTCTGCGCGCCCAATCGGTTGATATCCACGTGGCGCAGCAAGTGG
>CAIPNE010000464.1 GCA_903866355.1 uncultured Gammaproteobacteria bacterium | reverse complement strand
ATACCGATTTCCATGTTCCTTACCCCTTAGGCAGTGTTAGGCCCGAACTGGGCTCTTCTGATCATTAAACGCTGGCGCGGCCCGCTTGGCCTAGTCTGCGGCGCCAGTCTGCTTGGAGTCTAACCGCTAAAATAGCCTCGCGGCGAGGTTCCCCAGCAGCTTGGCTCGAGGGTCACTAACGCGGCGCGGCGGCGGGGTGCCAGCAGTTGTGGCGGTGGCCGTCGTGCGGGCAAAATCAGGGTGCTGCGAGAGGCGCCAGCGCGCCCGTTAATTCTGTTTATTTCCCAGCGAGCAAATACCTGTGACAACGATCGATAAAGCATTACACACGACTCAAATGGCGGTGCCGCGCGAGTGGCTGGACTACAACGAGCACATGAACGTTGCCTACTACACGTTAGCGTTCGACTTGGCAGGCGAGGAGCTACTCAAAGTCGCCGGCATGGGGGAGGCTTATACACAGGCCACGAAAAATTCTTGGATGGTGGTGGAATCCCATATCACCTACCAGAACGAAGCCCGGCTAGGGGACACCCTGACCATCAAATCGCGGGTGCTTGATTGCGCCAACAAGGCCGCACACCTGTATCAGGAAATGTTTCGCGGCGAGCAGCTGCTGGCCACGGAGGAGCAATTGATGTTGCACGTTAGTTTGGTCACGCGTGGCGCCACGCCCTTCGAACCGGCGGTGTTAGCCGCGTTGCAGGCGATGCAGGCGCTGCAACAGGATATGCCTCGTCCCGACTGGGTTGGGCGACAGATTGCCATTCGACGTTCGTGAGGTGAATTATTTTGGCTAGAAAGTATTTTGCGAAGTCGGTCGTGCTGATCACCGGTGGCGGATCGGGTATTGGTGCCGCCCTGGCGGCCGCGCTCAGCCGCCGGGGGGCGCAGGTTATTGTGGCCGATCTTGATGTGGCTAACGCGCAGGCTTTGGTGGGGCGGGGCCACGCCTTGGAAGCGCTTGCACTCGATGTGCGCGATGCGGGCGCCGTCGCGGCGAGCATCACGGGGGTGGTGGCGCGCTACGGCCGGCTGGATTATCTGTTCAATAATGCGGGCATTTCAGTGTGTGCCGATGCCCGCGATCTCGAGTTGGCGCATTGGCAAAGCGTGATTGAAGTGAACCTGATGGGGGTTGTACACGGCACGCACGCAGCCTATCTGCAGATGTGCCAGCAGGGGAGTGGGCATATTGTGAATATCGCCTCGCTCGCGGGGTTGGTGCCATTCCCCACCAATGCGCCCTATGCGGCCAGCAAGCACGCAGTGGTTGGTCTGTCGCTCTCTTTGCGCACCGAGGGGGCGGAGTTGGGGGTGAGGGTCAGCGCGGTATGCCCAGGCTTTATCCAGTCTAATATTTTCCGCGCCACGCCCTTTATCAATGTGCCGCGTGAGGCCCTTTTAAACGCCATGCCTTTTAAGCCCATTAGCACCGAGTTGGCGGCAACCCAAATTTTGGCGGGCGTTGAGCGCAATCAAGCGATTATCTCGTTTCCAGGCTACGCCCGCTGGTTATGGCGCGCGTACCGTTGTTGGCCGGCACTCCTAGAGATCTTGGGCCGTAAACAAATTAGAGACCTGCGACGGGTCAGGATTAAGCTTTAATCTCAGCCCGCGGGTTGCCGGTTAGCGTTGGCTGACGACTCGCGCCACAATCGACTAACATACGCCGACGTATGGTCTGGCCCACGCCAGCCCCCCTGACCCCTGCGCCTGAGGAGACAATCTTGGATTCGCTTTACCACCACAGCTTTAAAGACATGATGAACGATGTAGTCGCGGCCGGCTCGTGCTGCGAGTGCGGCACCTGCGTGCTGGTCTGCCCGCACAACGTGATCGAATACATCGACGGCAAGCCCCAACAGACCGCCAAAGCCTCGGCACCTTTCGATTACTGCGGGATCAGCGAAGGCGTGGGTTGCGATGTCTGCGCCACGGCCTGCCCCCGCCTCTGGCCGCGTGAAGGCCATCTCAAGCAAATGGTTTTCGGCGACCAGCCGGAAGGCTACGAAGGAATCTTTGGTAACTACCGGCATATTTTCGTGGCCCGCACCAAGCACGAAGACGTGCTGGAGCGTGCGCAAGACGGTGGCGTAGTCACCGCCTTGCTGGCGTGGGCGCGCGAGGCCGGCCACATCGACGGCGCGGTGGTATCGGCCGTGGGCGAGGACGACGCCCCTTGTTTCCCCACACCCAAGGTCGCCACCACGGTGGCCGAAATTAAAGCCAGCGCGGCCAGTTGGTACACCTACTGCCCCAACGATCTGGCGCTGGAAGAGGTTAAGAAAAAGGACCTGAAGCAGGTCGCTTTCGTCGGCGTACCTTGCCAGATAACCCCGCTGCGAAAATTAGAATATATCGACCCCAGCATCCTGATGGCAGCCAAGAAAAAGCCGCAAATTGTGGCTCGCCAGCGCGGGTTTTTAAAAGGTTATGTGGAGCGTGTGTCTTTCAGCGTGGGGCTATTTTGCACCGAAGTTTTCCGTCCAGAGCTCATGACCGAACGCATCGAAAAGCAGATGGGGATTCCGCTGACGGAGGTGTCGAAGTTCAACGTCAAAGGTGAAGTGCTGATCTACAAGAAATCTGGTGGAATCGAGACCATTCCGCTCGAAGAAGCCATGCACGAATACCAACGCCCCGAGTGCCTGCACTGTGGCGATTTTTCCGCTGAGATGGCCGACATTGCCTGCGGCGGTGTGGGCACGGATCGGGCGACTATCGTCGTGCTGCGGACCCAGAAGGCGGTCGATATCTGGCGTGAGTTCGAAAACACTGGCACGGTCGAGGTCTGGCCCATCGCCGAGAACAAAAAAGCTTGGAACATTCTGCAACGGCTAGCGCGCCGCCAACGTGAGCGGCCACCGGTTGGCCCCGTGCGCGGCGCCTCGGCGCCCGGCCTGCCACAGTATTCGCCCAAAATTGAAGCGGATCTTTCGGCGGCGGCGATCGCGCTGACCCCCAAGGCCGCAGCTGAAATTGAAACCTGTCTCGAAGCCGCCTACCTCGGCGCTGCGCGACCGATGGACGATGTCGTGGGTTATATCGCCGGGCAGCCTATTCCCGGTGAACCGCCGGCGCTCAGCGAAGGTGAGAAGCGTAAACTCCCGCCGCCGCCGAAACCCGAAGAAGGTGGGGCGTCGCCCTGCTGGCGGCCCAGCGCGGGCTAAGGCCAGCGCTAGCCGCCCACTCGCCGCGTGCCCCATCCCGATGGTGGGCGGCGCGGCGGGAGGGGGCCGACCCATCGGCATCGCCGGTCTATGCACCCGGCTTGCCGCGGATTGTCGCCGCCTATGGCGGCGTTATAGCGGGCACGCGGCGGGTGTGAACGTGTGTTCCAGCGCGTGGTCTGGGTGTGCGACACTCGGGTGCACCACCGCTCAGTCCTCATTTCGAAGGTGACCCAATGAAGTTTGGTTTGATCTACGAACTGTCTACCCCGCGACCCTTCACCCGTGAAACGCAAAAAGCGGTCTACGAGAACGCTATCGAACAATCCGTGCTGGCCGACGCGCTGGGCTATTCCACGGTGTGGTGCGTCGAGCACCATTTTCTCGAGGAATACAGCCACGCAAGTTGCCCGGAGATGTTTCTCACGGCCGTCGCGCGCGAGACTCAACACATCCGTTTGGGCTTTGGTATTGCTACTTGCGTGCCCGCGATGCATCACCCTATTCGCTTAGCGGAGAAGGCTGCCTTTCTCGACATGCTGTCGGGGGGGCGAGTGGAATTTGGCACCGGTCGCTCCTCTACCTGGAATGAATTGGGCGGTTTCAACGCGCCGGTAGAAGACACCAAACGTAGCTGGGAAGAATACGTCCGGGTCATTCCGCAAATGTGGCAGCAAGAACGCTTTGGCTATCAGGGCACGTTCCACCAGATGCCCGAGCGCAACGTTTTACCCAAACCTTGGCAGGATCCGCATCCACCGCTGTGGGTCGCGGTGACGGGGCAGGGCACAGAGCTCGACGCCGCTGACCGTGGGATGGGGGCGTTAATCCTTTCTATCTCCGATGTTGAACGCAATATCCCCCGCTTTGCGGCTTATCGAGACCGCATTTCGCGCTGCGAACCGGCCGGCGCTTTCGTTAATAATCAGATCGCTGTGGCCAACTGGTTGTTCTGCCACCCAGACCGCGACTATGCCTGGCAGCAGGGCCAGGAGATGGTGAGTACGTTTGGGTATATGGCCGGCCAAACGGTGGAGGTCTCGGAGGCCTACCCCGCCAGCAATTACACCGCGCTGGGCTTGTTGGGTACGCTGCGGCCCGATCCCCACGCGCCGGGTCAGCAAAAACCGTTGGCAAGCGGGCTATGTTTTGGCGATCCGGCTGAACTCATTCACACCGTGCGCCGTTGGGAAGCCGCTGGGGCGGACCATCTCGTGTTTATGGTGCAAGCCCGCGAGATCGTTAAACATCAGGAGGTGCTGGATAGCCTGCGGTTGTTTGCAAGCGAAGTCATGCCGCATTTTAGCGAGCCCAAGCCCGCGCAGGCGGTGGGTCTGTGAGCGCGCAACTGTTATATGGGCACCGCCCTGCAGCTGATTACGCCGGGGTTACCACCACCTTAGAACCCGCGGGCGAAGACCTGCTGCTACCCGACGTGCAAATCCACTACGCGCTGTTTGAACTGCCGATGGTGGCCGCGCTCGACTGCTTGCCGCCAGGGCTCCATCCGGCCATTCCGGCGCACTTGGGCTACACTTTTTGGCGTTGCGACGAGGGTCCCTGGGGTGCGTTTGAATGTGCTTGGGTGGGTCTTGCGTGCCGCACCGGCATCAAGCCACGGCACTTGGTTTACGGTGCTTTCGCGAGTAATGCGGTGGTCGCCGCGGAATTGCGGCGACGCTACGGCTTTGCGTGCCAACTCGCCGAGGTCCATTACCGCGAGAGCTATGACCGCCTGCACGCCAAAATTAGCGTGGCAGGCACTACCCTGCTAGAAGTTGCCACCACCCGGTTGCAAGCCATCGTGGGCGCAGGGGCCACGGTGAAATATTCCCCGGCGTTGACCACCGTTGTGCTCGATGCCAGCACGACGCTGGTGCAGATGGAAGCCAGTTATAGTTTTAAGCGTGTTTTGCGCGGGACGCCGCAAGTGCTTAGCGTTAACACCGCCGCCTTGGGCGAGACGCGCCTCGTGCCAGGTTTCCCAATGTCTGGTACGCATGCGTTGGCCGACGTGGTTTTGCACGCCCCGCGCTTCAAAGCCGATCTGGTCGTGCCCGCTGAACAAGGCGGAGCGCGCAAAATTAGTTAACAAGCAGCGCCACGTAGGCGCCTAGGAGTACATTTTATGTCCAGCGAACTCACCGCCATCCAACACACGGTGCAGACTTATCTCGATGGGTTATACGAAGGGGATATCGCCAAACTCGGTGCGGTTTTTCACCCCACTTGTGCCCTTACACATGTGGTCGACGGCGAACTCAAAGTGCTGCCGCGCGCGCAATGGTTTGAAGCCGTACAGGGCCGGCAGACGCCGCTAGCGGCCGGTTTGAGCCGTGAGGACTATATTTTGGCCATCGATCTCATTGGCCCGACGATGGCGCATGTGAAGCTCAAATGCGCTATCCCGCCGCGGTATTTCACGGACATATTGTCGCTGCTGAAAGTCGGGGGCAGTTGGGTCATCGCCCAGAAGGTCTTTATGACAGAGGTTCGGGAAGCGGGTTAAAGATACGGCCCGAACGGTAGGGCTGCACCTACTCGGCGCGCTATTGAACGGGCGGATTCGTCACCAGGCCTTGGCGTGGTTGTCGCCAAGGCCTGTCCAATAAGCGCCGCTAGGCGCGGCCGGAACGCATGACTTGCCCCGGTCGTGCACCGGTGTCACGCCCTTGTTCTAGCAGGGGTACGCCGTTGACGATCGTGTATTCCATCCCGGTTGCCGGCATGACCAAACGTCGCCCGCCACCCGGCAGGTCGTTACGCATCACGCCGCGTTTTTGCGAACCCACGGTGCTTAAGTCAAAAATCGCGAAGTCGGCGGCCAAGCCAGCCGCAATACGACCGCGCTGCTGAATACCAAACAACGCCGCAGGCTCACTGGTAATACGCTTTACCGCATGCTCAAGCGTCATCACGGCGCGATCGCGCACCCAAGTGCCCAGCAAGTAGGTGCAGTAGCCGGCATCGCAGAACATATCCACGTGCGCGCCGCCATCGGATAGGCCGATGAGCGTGCGGGGGTCTTTGATGAGTTCGGGGATTCGGCTTTCGTCTGAGTTAAACAGTTCATAGGTGAACTGCATGGCGAGATTGTCGTCCAGCGCGAGTTCCAAGAAGGTGTCGACCGGATCCCGCCCGCGTTCGCGCGCAATCTCACCCACATTTCGGCCCAACAGCCCGGTAAGTGCAGGACTCTCCACCTCGTGGATGATCGCTAGGTTCCAGTCGCCGGTGAAGATGCCGGGCGTTTTGAGCGCCTCCCGGAACTGGTCACGGAAAATGGGGTCGCGATACAGCTTTGCTTGCTCGGCAACGGGCCGATTAAACACGGGATTCCAGCAGGCCATGTTGGCAAACATGAAAGGCTTGCGCAGGTCTATTTGGATGATGAGTGGCCGGCAGGTAGTTTGCGGAAGCCCACCGCGGGCCGTGAGCGGTGCGGTGCGCAGCAGCGTTTTTTGCGCCGCCTCCGGATTGTCCACACGATTGAGCAGTGCTAACCAAGTTACCGGTCGTTGGCTTTCCGTGAGCAGCAGGTCCAGCAGCGCGTATTCCGCGTCATTGACCACCGATACTTCGTTCGTGAGCGCCAGCTCGATTGCACCACGACCCAAATCGCGCAGCACATTGGCATAGGTTTTCAATTCGTGGGTGCTGGCTTTACGGCAAGCCAGCGGCCGGCCTTCGTAGCCGATGTGCTGGGCCACATTGGTGGTCGTAAAGCCCATGGCGCCGGCGTCCATGGCTTCGCGTAACAGGGTGGCGATGTGTTGGGTTTCGGCGTCGGTGGCCGCGCGCTCCATGGATTCTTCGCCCAACACGTAATGGCGGAAAGGCGTCAGGGCAGCCAGAAATCCGAGATTCAGTCCCGAGCCGCGCCGCGCGGCGGCGTCCATGTATTCCGGAAAGGTTTCCCAATCCCAAGTCACACCCGCGTTGAGCACATCGAAGGGAATGGCTTCTACGTTCACCAAGTCCCAGGCGGCGATGGCGCGTGTTTCGGGCCGGCAAGGTGCCAAACCGACCCCACAATTACCCATCACCAGTGATGTCACGCCGTGCCAGCAGGAAGGTGTGGTGAGGGAATCCCAGCAAATTTGCGCGTCGTAGTGGGTGTGGGGGTCGACAAACCCCGGTGCCACGATGAGGTCGCTGGCGTCGATAGTACGGCTGGCGGTACCCGAAATTTTGCCAATCTCGACAATTTTCCCGTCGCTTACGGCGATATCGCCATGGAAACTTGGCGCGCCGGTACCGTCAACCACAGTACCGTTACGAATGAGAAGGTCAAAAGCCATGGCGCGTACCTCGTGCTGATTTGATGCGACATCATAGGCTGACCCCGGTCGGTCGCCTATCTGGAGATTTAACCCACTTTGAGGACTACTGCCATCGCCGTATCGCCGGCAGCGCAGCCATGGAAAAGGCCCCAGCCGCCCCCGCGCAACACCAGTTCTTCGATGAGTTCAATGATGGCGCGCATGCCCGTAGGCGCCTGCGGATGACCCCAGATCAGGGAACAGCCATAGTTGTTCATTTGCGCCAAGCTAGCGCCTGTTTCGCGGGCAAAGATTAAATCGTTCACGGCAAAAGGGTTATGGGATTTGATCGCCGCCACGTCACCGATGCCGATGCCGGCCGCCGCGAGCGCACGGCGTGCTGCGGCGATCGGGGCGGCTGGCATCATGGCGGGTTCGGCGCGCGCTTGCGCACTGGCGTGGAGACGAATTTTCACGGCGGGATCGCGGCTTAATTCGCCCGCTCGGTCTGGGCTTGTGATCACCATGCCTGCGTTGCCGTCGGCGGGGTGCGTTTGTCCCCCGTAGGTAACCGTCCCGTTCGTGACCACGGTGCGTAAGCCGGCGAGGCCGTCTGCGGTGGTGGGGTGTATGCCTTCGTCAGAGGTTAGGGTGGCCACTGTTTTGCGAAATTGGGCATCGGGCACCGCGAAGGGCAACGTCATGTAACGGTGTTGAAAGGTCTCGCCATTCGCCTGTGGCGCCAGCGCCATCTGGTACTGAGCGTAACGCTGCAGCACCAACGCGTGTTGCTCTTGCGTTGAAATCCCCCAACGTTTGGCGCAGTTTTCGGCCGTGGCGACCATGCTGCAATCGGCAAACGGGTCGCGTTCGAAATTGGCTAAAACCCAGTCTTCCGTTTCGCCCGTACCACCTAGCCCGCGCGGGTTGGGATAATAAATATGTGGACCGTTGGAGACCCGGTCAGCGGTGATAGCCAACACGCAGTGGGTTTGGCCGCTGGCTATCTCTTGCGCCGCGTGGGTCACGACACGTGCGCTGGTCGCGCAGGCCTGCATGATGGTGGGGCCACCAATTTGCGGCGCGCCCAGTTCCCCCGCCAGCCACGGCAAACCATAGAAACTGCTACGCTGCGGCACGGTCAGCCCGAGCACGCCAGCATCGAAAACTGTGGGCGAAATGCCGCGTGCGGCCAAGGCGTTGCGCGCAACACTAGCGGCAAAGCGCAGGCTGTGAAGTAGCGAGAAACTACCTTGCCAGCGGGCGAAAGGGGTGCACCAGTAAGCACCGTAAGGGATGGCCGCCTGCAACATTGAGCCATGCTCCGGGTGTGATGACGTCTCAACTATAGCAGCCGATGAAGCGCCTTTCTGGTGGCTCGCGTGGCGGGCCCTGCGCGCCTAGGCGCCGGGTGCTGCGCATCAGCGACTGCTATTTGGCACCCGTGGTCGCCACACGCTGCCCGGCGCAATGCACGTGAGTCGGCACGATACCCGTTGGCAGCGTCTGGCAGATGTTGGGCCCCACAGTTACCGCCCGAGAATTCTTGGCCACGCTGCCAGCGCGTAGCGCCATACCTTTCCGGCACACCTCCGTGCCAATAGGTAAGCATGCGAGAAGATGTCCTGCAGTCCACCGCGTAAGACGAGGGGCACAGCCATCGTGCTTTTGAGATCGATGTATACGCCGCCTGTCGCGTAGAGCGCCAAGTAGCGAAACAGGTCAGCGCGTGCCGGCCCGTAGTTCGGATTAATGCTTTCGTAATATCGGCGTATTTTCGGTCCGTAATGTGTCGAAATAAACTCAAGACGGTCGTTGTTGTCAAAGACCCGATGTTCCCATGTCGGGTT
>CAIPNE010000463.1 GCA_903866355.1 uncultured Gammaproteobacteria bacterium | reverse complement strand
GCACGCGCTAGACTTCTGACCTAGATTGCGCCGCAAGGAGGATCGTCATGCTGGAGACCGATCAGGTGGCCGAGTGGCAACGCAAATTTCGCGAGGACGGCGCGTTGGTTATCCGTAATGCGCTTGACCCGCCCACGCTAGCACTCGCTGCGCAGAGCTTCGAATGGACGCTGGCGCACCCAGGGCCGGGCGCCGGTGCCGTACTGCTCGGCACGCCTGGCACCTTTTACCAGGATCAAGCGAACCCAGATGCGTTCCCGGCCTACCGTCAACTGCTCTGCGATACCTCCCTTGCCGACCTCCCGGCGGCAATCTTCGGTTGCCCCAATGTGTGGCTGATGTACGAACAGATCTGGCTAAAGGCGGGCGCGGCGACCCGCCGCACGCCATGGCACCAAGATCTGCCTTACCTGCCGGTGGCCGGCGAACATCTCGCCGTGATGTGGCTGTGTCTGGATCCGGTGAGCGAGGCTTGTTCTCTGGAATTCGTGCGTGGCTCGCACCGCGGCCCGCTCTACAATCCATCCGCTTTCAAGCCAGACGATGTCAGCGCCAATCTGTTTGATCCCGCGCAGTGGCCGCCACTGCCGGATGTCTACGCCCAACGTGCGGCTTTCGATATCCTCTCGTGGGCGGTAGAGCCGGGTGACGCGGTGATTTTCCATCCCGCTGTCCTGCACGGTGGCGCACCGACGCTGGCGGGCGTGCGCCGACGTACCCTGTCGCTGCGTTTTTTCGGCGACGACGCCTGGTGCGCGGCGCGCCCGCATGACGGCATGGCCAACATCGACGGTTTGAAGCACGACGACGGCGGGCGTCATGCGCTGAAGAAAATGGCGCTCGCGCAGCCGGGTTCGCCGTTCCGGCACCCGGATTTCCCCCAGCTCCGACCACGCCCACCGCACACCGTGCCACGCTGAATTGCGCACCCGGAATGTCTGCGGTGGGTGATGCGGCTTGACGAAGACCTCGCCGGGCGTGGCGCGGCGCACCCGATGGACCGGCGTTGGCGCTCCAGCTTTTAGCAACCGACCCCCGAGGCGACCAATCGTCGCCCGTACTGAGGAGGATAAAAATGCCATGCAAGACCTGACGCTAAAACCTGCCTTTTCTGCTGCCCAGCAAACACCGGTCGCGTGCCGCCTGGGCGTGGCGTGCTGCGGCGACCTAGGTGCGCGGGAAAAACCGCGCTCGTCAGCGGCATGACTTGGCGACAGCAATGCGTTCTTTTCGCCCTCGCAGCGGGTAGCTTATTCCCCTGTTCTGCGCGCGATCAGCCGCTGGGGGTAGACCCTAATCCGCCCAATGCCACGGCGCAGCAGCCGGCCTTCGCGGGGCAGACGCGCGCGCCGGCGCGCACCACCCACGTCGCGTTCGAGGTTCTTACCCTCACGCAGCAGCTGCAAAAACCCTGGAGTCTGGCGTTCCTGCCAACCGGCAATATGCTGGTGACCGAGCGGCCGGGCCGTCTGCGGGTGGTGGGGCCGGACGGCTCGTTGTCCGTGCCGGTGCTGGGCTTGCCGACGGTCGATACTGGCGGCCAGGGCGGGCTGCTGGAGGTGGCCGTGGACCCCGCGTTTGCGTCTAACCAGCTCATTTATTGGAGCTACGCCGAACCGCAGCCCGATGGGACCAGCCACACCGCGCTTGCCCGTGGACGCCTAATTGAGGGAGCTGCTCCCGCCGTGGAGAACGTTCAGGTCATCTACCGGCAAGCGCCATCGCTGGCCTCGCCGGGGCACTATGGCGGCCGCCTGGTCTTTGCGCGCGACGGTAGTTTATTTGTGACGCAGGGCGACCGAATGACCGAGGAGGGTCGCGGCTTGGTACAGAGCTTGGACACCCTGCAGGGCAAGATCGTCCGTATCCATCCCGACGGATCGATTCCGCCCGACAACCCCTATGTCGGTAACGCCTATGCGCGAGCCGAGATCTGGTCGCTCGGTCACCGTAATGTACAGGCCGCTGCCATTAATCCCACCACCGGCGAACTGTGGGTGGTGGAACATGGCACCCGTGGCGGAGACGAAATCAACGTCGTGCGCAAAGGCCTCAACTACGGCTGGCCGATCATTGCCTACGGCATCGAATACTGGGGCGGCGCCATCACCGGCGATTTAACCGCGCAGGCTGGGCTGGAACAACCGCTGTACTACTGGGACCCGGTGATAGCGCCCAGCGGCATGCTGTTTTATACCGGCGCGCTGTTTCCGGCGTGGCAGGGCAGCCTGTTCGTCGGGGGCCTGGCCTCTACCAACCTCGTGCGGCTGGACCTGCAGGGCGAGCGCGTGGTGGGTGAGGAGCGACTGCTCAAAGATCTGCTGCCGAAGGCGGAGCGAATTCGCGACGTACGCCAAGGACCAGACGGTGCGATCTACCTGCTAACAGACAGCACACCAGGTCGCATTCTGAAACTAGTGCCAAAAAACTAGCGCACTGCGGTGCTATCGGCGTTGCAAGCGCTGCTACCTAGCCGGCTGGTTGGCGGCCAGACCGCTGGGCGGATGAGCTGCTGGAGCGCGCCGGTGCCTTAAGGCGTGCACGCTAGCCGGTGCCCGCGCTGTCGCCGACCACCTAAGACCAACATTGGGATCAGATCCGCCCCCATTTTGCGAGACTCGTTGTGAGCACGGTGCGGGCGCGTCGGGGGTGTCCCGAACTGGCGCATTACCCCAGTGAGCGGGTACCGGGCGACGGGGTGCACGTGGTGTGGCCCATGCTATTGGGCTTGCATCGCGCTCGCTGTTTTTTACTGACTGGCCAGATATTGTCGGCGAGCGAGGCGCTTCATTTGGGGGTGGTCAACGAAGTTTTGCCGCAGGCGGAATGACTCAAACGAGCCTG
>CAIPNE010000462.1 GCA_903866355.1 uncultured Gammaproteobacteria bacterium | reverse complement strand
GGTGTGGGACTATCCGCGCCCGCCGCGCTGCGCGCTCGATGCCCGTCAGGTGGTGGTGCGCGCCCCCGGCGGTGTGCTCGCGTCCAGCGTGCGCGCGATTCGCCTGCTTGAAACCGCGAGCCCGCCCGGCTTCTACCTGCCGCCGGAAGATGTCGACACCGCGCAACTCGCGCCTGCGCCCGGCCGTTCGCTCTGCGAGTGGAAAGGCGCGGCCGTCTACTGGCGACTGGCGAACGATCCCACCGGTCAGCCCATTGCTTGGTCTTATCCCGTCCCCCACGCCGCCTTCGCCGCCCTTACCGGCTACTTCGCGTTTTACCCCGGGCGGGTGGCCTGTTTCGTTGATGCCGAGGGGGTCGTGCCGCAGCCTGGTGGGTTCTACGGCGGCTGGGTGACGAGTGAGATTGTGGGGCCGTGGAAGGGCGAGCCGGGTACCGGGCACTGGTGAGCGTGGTGATTAAAGCGGGCGGGTGATTAAAGGACAGGCACCTCGGACAACGGTGATTAAAAACGGTGATTAAAGGACAGGCACCTAAATCAGGCGCGTGATTAAAGAACAGGCACCTAAATTACCAGCCTAACCAACATGCCGTTTACACAGAATCCCAGACACCCCCTTGCCTGTCCCGGTAAAAGGCTGCGGTAAAAGGCTGCGGCAGACCGCAACGAAAAGCTGCGGATTAAGGCGAGTTTGGACCTAATTTACGGTAGCAGCAGAGGCAGCTAACATGGACAAATACCGCAAGCAACCGGACGCCGTGCAAGCCTTGGTCCGTGAGGATCAGGTGCATCGGGACGTCTACCTGAGTCCCGAGGTGTTCGCGCTGGAGATGGCGCACTTGTGGCGCAACACTTGGATTTATGTCGGTCACGACAGCCAAGTGCCCAAGAGTGGCGACTTCTATACGACCACGGTCGCGACGCAGTCGGTGATTCTGTTGCGTGGCGATGACGAGGTGGTGCGCGTGCTGATGAACCGCTGTGCGCACAAGGGGACGCAATTGGTCTCCGCGCCGAGCGGACAGTGTGCGGGGCACCTCTTGCGCTGCCCCTATCATGGCTGGACCTACCGGCTAGATGGCTCCGTTCGATCAATCCCACAGCAGTCCGGTTACGACGGCTCGGCCTTTGCGGATAGCACGGCTGCACGCGGCATCGTCGTGCTCAAAAACATGCAGAACTATCGGGGTTTTGTGTTTGTGCGCCTCGCTGAAGCGGGTCCGAGTTTCGCGGAATATTTCGGCGACTCCTTGTCGTCGATCGACAACCTGGTGGACCGCTCACCCGCCGGACGACTGGAGGTGGCTGGGGGCACGTTGCGGTACCTGCATGACTGCAATTGGAAGATGTTCATCGAGAATCTCAACGACACGATGCATCCGATGGTTGCGCATCAGGCGGCGGCCGGTACGGCCAAAAAGCTGTGGGCGGGTCAACCCGAGACCGCGCCGAAGCCGATGGCGGTTGAGCAGTTTCTGCCCTTTGTAAATGGCTATGCTTTCTTCGATGCGATGGGCGTCAAACTGTGGGAGAACGGGCACAGTTATTCCGGCGTTAATTTCTCCATCCACTCGCAGTACGCGCCCGAGGGGGAATACGAAACCTTGATGGAGCAGGCCTACGGGGCCGAGCGGGCCCGCGCAATTCTGGGCGAGGTGCGCCACAACACCGTGTATTACCCAAGCCTGACGATCAAAGGGGCCATTCAGGCGATCCGCATTGCCCGCCCAATTGCGCACGACAAAACGTTGATCGAAAGCGTGACGTTTCGCCTCGTCGGCGCGCCGGCTCATCTGCTAGAGCGAACCGTGCTGTATACGCGATTGATCAATGCACCGACGTCCATGGTCGGGCACGACGATCGGCATTGCTACCGCGCCATTCAGCAGGGCTTGGCCACGGATGGCAACGAATGGGTGAGCTTGCATCGCAATCATGACCCCGCCGAGCGCGCGGGCATGGCCGGCGTTTATAACGGCTTATCGGAGGTGTCTATGCGCGGCCAGTACCGCGCCTGGGCACGCTTTATCCAGCCGGCGAAACCCACAGAAGAAGCGGCATGAGCGCGCTTAACGACCCGATTGCGTTGGTCTATCACGAGGCGCGCTTGCTCGACGAGCAACGCTTTGACGAGTGGTATGACTTGTACACCGACGATGCCCTGTACTGGGTACCGCTGACCCGCGGGCAACCCGATGGTCTCCTCCATACCTCACTGCTTTACGAGGACAAGTTATTGCTCAAAATTCGGGTGGAGCGCTTCAAGAACCCGCACGCCTTCGCGCAGCAGCCCCGCAGTCACAGCCAGCATGTGCTGCAGGCACCGCAGGTGGAATCGGTGGAGGCAATAACCGGACTGACCGTCCTGCGCACACCGTTCTTTTATATGGAATCGCAGCTCGATGAGTCCGTGCTGCTGTCCGGGGTGGCGTGGCATCACGTAGTGCCTACCGCAAGCGGTCTGCGGATACGAATGAAGAAGGTTGAGCTGGTTAATTGCGCTGCGGCGTTGCCGTCGATCCAGCTTTTTCCCTGACGTAGCCCATGGGGTCAGGTCCCCCACTTTCCATTTTGTAGACCAGCACGAGGTATTCCCCCGCGCCAACCCCGCCACGACGCGCGACCACATTGGGTTGTTTGGCCGACGATCGCTAGGCACAGCGAGCGAACCACCTCCACTTTGGCAATCGGCTCGACTACAAAACAGAAGACCTGCCCCCTCAACGCGCCAGCAAGGTAATTGACTTAAGTGGCGTCCGGCCAAGATTTTAATACCCGAAAGTCCGCGGGTTTCTGACAGCGCTCAGTCATTGGCGTAGATATCCACGTCTTTGGTTTCCTTGATGAACAGGCCACCGATCACGAAGGTTGCACCGGCAATGATGATGGGGTACCACAAGCCGTTATACATATTGCCGGTCTGGGCGACGATCGCCACGGCGGATGCCGGCAGCAAACCACCAAACCATCCATTGCCAATGTGGTAAGGCAAGCTCATGGAGGTGTAGCGAATCCGTGTGGGGAACATTTCAACCAACATCGCAGCAATCGGCCCGTAAACCATGGTCACTAAGATGACCAGATAGAAAAGCACTAAGACCAGCATAGGTTTATTG
>CAIPNE010000461.1 GCA_903866355.1 uncultured Gammaproteobacteria bacterium | reverse complement strand
GCGTTCGTGCGCCTCGCACGCCACCCCGGCGTGTAACGAGAAGCCGGCGGCCCGCGCTAACTTGCCGTCGATGGCGTCTGTCGCTGCCGGTACCGTCTGCAAGGTAAGCGCCTTGCGGCCCTGATGAGGACCAAGCGCAATGCGGTAGGTAATCGAATGCCCTAGGAGATCGTCGAAGTCCGTGCCGTCAGGCGTGTCCACCGCCAGAAAGTTATTCTCCAAGTCCCGCACCAGGATCCCTTGGCGTTCGAGTGCCCGGCCAACGCGCTGACTGATAACGTGAACCAACTTCTCAAGTGCAGCCACGGTTGGCGGTGGTAGCCGGCGAAAGGTCAACCGCTCGCCGCTCGTCACATACACGCCGTCGAGGAACAGCATATGGAAATGAATGTTTAAGTTCAGCGCGCTACCGAAGCGTTGGATCAACGTCACCGCGCCAGTCTGCGCTGTATCGTGGTGATAGCCGGCGGCGCTGATCAAATGACTCGCAATCGCCCGAGTGACGATGCCCAGCACCTGGCCCATCACGGCGGGATTGACGGCGAACAGATAGCGCAATGCGAACGGAACACTCAGCACCCACTGCCGTAGAGGTTCTCGGGGCAGCACTTCGTCGACCAGCAATGCCGCGCTTTCCGCCATTCGGCGTGCGCCGCAGCTCGGGCAGAAGCCGCGTCGCTTACAGCTGAACGCCACCAGTCGCTCGGCGTGACAGTCCATGCAGCGAACGCGCAGAAAGCCGTGCTCCAGCCGACCGCACTTCAGATAGTCTTCGAATTCACGCTGCACATGCGTCGGCAACGAGCGCTCACGCGCTGCCAAGTGTTCGACGAACGCAGGGTAGTAATGCTCAACGATTTGATAGAGGAGCGTCTGCTCAGGCGCATGCCGAACATACGCGCCCCCACGCACAGCGCCAGCGTCCTTGCCGGCCAATAACGGCGTCATGCATCGCGTCCTTGCGATACCTTACGAGCCAGTAGTCTAGCGGGTCATCGAACACCGTCGCCAGCGCGGTCGCGGGCTAGCGCCATGTGATTGGCGCTGCATTCGACAGTCCCGAAGGCCGTCCTCGTCCCTACACACGCGGTAGGGACGAGGACGACTGCGCCAAACAGTCCCGACGTTTTCCAGCCTTTGACCCAAGGACACGCAGAGGACGACGCCCCGCGCTGCCGCCGATGAACCCCATCCCTGCGCCAACGGAACTCCCCACGCAACGCCGAATCAGACCCGCACGCCGGACCTGAAACCGGCTCCCGCTGCGGCAGGCGCTCCCTAGAATCGCCCCCATCGACTTCATGCGTGGCCACGACGCTTATCGTGGCAACCAGGCACCCCCAGCAATCTCATCGGGTGCGGCAGTCGACAGACTGTGATTGCAATGTCAAAGCACGGGCGATTCAGCCCGTCGCGTTATCAGCCTCCGTGCAAGACCTTCTTGGTCTTGAACGTGCTGTCAGTCGTTCCTCCTTCACCGGTTTCATCACCGGATAGCGCGTCGCGGCCGAGCTTGTCGCTCGGGTCTGTGGCTTGTCCAACACGCGCGTGTCGTCACACGGGGCTTCGCCCGTCGTCATCTTTTCGATGCGCAAGCACCGAGCGCTTGAATGCCCGCAAGGGGCAGTTGGTCTGGCATGCGTCCGGTCTTCCACGAAGACCCCGCACGCCGCCGGAAACCGGCACTTTGAGGTCCTGGGGGTCGTGTCCCCGACCGGTCACGCGCAAGCGTGCTCATGTGGCTCAGGCCCATGGGTGGTCATCAACACTTACCAGAAACGAAACGCACATGAGAGACCTCAACTACCAACTCAAGACCCTTTGCAGGAGCAACCGCGACGGCAGTTACGCCACTCAGGCGCAGCGGCAGCGGATGCTGGATTTGATTTCCAACCAGCTGCATGAGCTTGGCTTTCGAGCGATGAGCGCGCAGTCGCTCAAACCCAAACACGTGGAGGCGCTTATCAAACACTGGCAGGACGCGAACCTCGCGGTCGCGACCATCAAGAACCGCATGACGGCGCTGCGGTGGTGGGCAGAGAAAGTAAACCGCCAGAACGTGATTGCCCGCACCAACGACCACTACGGGATTCCGGACCGCCAGTTCGTCAGCAACGTGAGCAAGGCGCGGGTGGTCTCGGCTGAGGCCTTGGCCGACATCAAGGACGCGCATGTACGGATGAGCCTTGAACTCCAGCAGGCCTTCGGGCTCCGGCGGGAGGAGGCCATCAAGTTCGTCCCGAGCTACGCCGACAGGGGCGACCAGCTAACGCTCAAAGATTCCTGGACCAAGGGCGGCAAGGCGCGGGAGATTCCGATTCGCACCGACGCCCAACGCGAAGTCCTGAACCGCGCGCACCAGCTCGCCGGCCGCGGCTCGCTTATCCCACCGAATCGCAACTACGTGCAGCAGCTCCGCGTCTACGAAGGGCACACCAGCCGCGCTGGGCTGTCGAAGCTACACGGGCTCCGCCATGCCTATGCGCAGCAGCGCTACCAAGAATTAACAGGGCTGCCGTGCCCGGCAGCGGGTGGGCCAGTGTCCACACAACTCGCCCCCGGACAGAAGCAAACCGACCGCGCCGCCCGCCTCACCATCAGCCGCGAGCTCGGGCACGAGCGGGAAGCGGTGACGGCCATTTACCTCGGCCGCTGACCGCCCCTGTACCAACAGGAATTGAGGCTGACCTTGGCTGTCAGAACAACTCTCCGGACCGCGATCTGCGTCCGCTGTCAGCAACTACTTCAGTTAATCAATCTTAGTGGCG
>CAIPNE010000460.1 GCA_903866355.1 uncultured Gammaproteobacteria bacterium | reverse complement strand
CTCGTGCAGGAGTGCGCTCAGGGCGGCCGCCTGGATGTCCGTCAGCATAAGAGGCTCATCCCACGCGGCTAATGGTGTTGGTGCGTTTAATTTTGGCCTGCAGCTGCATGATGCCAAACAGCAGCGCCTCGGCGGTAGGCGGGCAACCGGGCACATAGATGTCGACCGGCACGATGCGATCGCAGCCACGCGTGACGGCATAGGAATAGTGGTAGTAGCCCCCGCCATTGGCGCAGGAACCCATCGAAATAACCCATTTGGGTTCGGACATCTGGTCGTACACTTTGCGCAGCGCCGGGGCCATTTTATTGACCAACGTACCGGCGACGATCATGACATCTGACTGGCGGGGGCTAGGCCGAAAGACTATCCCGAAACGGTCTAAGTCGTAGCGCGAAGCGCCCGCGTGCATCATTTCTACAGCACAGCAAGCCAGTCCGAAGGTCATGGGCCAAAGCGAGCCGGTGCGCGCCCAGTTAACGACGTTATCGACGGTGGTAGTGACAAAACCGCGCTCGGGTGCCTCGTTCATTCCCATTCCAGCGCCCCTTTTTTCCACTCGTAAATAAAGCCAACGACCAGCACGCCCAGAAAGATCATCATGGCCCAATAGCCATTGGGGCCGAGTTCTTTGAGCACCACCGCCCACGGGAAGAAAAAAGCAATTTCCAGATCAAACAGGATGAACAGGATGGCAACCAAGTAGTAGCGCACATCGAATTTCATGCGCGCGTCTTCGAAGGCCTCGAAGCCGCATTCATACGGGGCAGTTTTGGCTGCCATGGGTTTGTTGTAGACACCAAGCAGCTTACCGATGACAAAACCGGCAAGCAGCGAGATGATGCCAATACCAAGGCCAACGCCAAGAAAAATCAGAATGGGTAGATAGAGTTCTAGCAAGCTGAGATATCCACATCTAGCCCGGAGCGGGCATTTGTTCCGACTAACTCACGTTGCGCTGGCGATTTTTGCCAGCGCAACCTTGTCTTGCTGAAGCGCGCCAAACAGTGCACGCGGGTTCATTTTCAAGCTGCCGGCTAGGGCAGGCTTGATGGTGCCGACGATGAGACTCGAACTCACACGGGTTTCCCCACCACCCCCTCAAGATGGCGTGTCTACCAATTTCACCACGTCGGCGTTGAACCCGCGACCTGCTAACTCTTCGCGGCGGCTGCAACGGCGGGCATGATACGAGATGCTCGCAATCGCCGCCAGATTTTTATTCTGCTGGAAGATTAATTTAGGGTTTTGTTGACGGAATTTTTGGCATGTCGGGGGCTGTCACTGGTGCCGGGGACTGTTTCTCGACGACCTGCGGGGCGGACGTTGTTGGCGTCGCGGGCGCGGGCGTCACGGCAGCAGGCGGGGCAACGACCGTCGAGGTGCTAGCGAGTCGATCGATCAGACTCAAGGGCTGCTTTTGGTGAGCCGCGAGAAACGCCAACACCAGACAGTTGGCCAGAAACACCGTCGCCAAGATGGCGGTGGTACGCGACAAGAATGACGCCGTGCCACGCGCGCCGAACACGGTGCCGGAGGCTCCACCACCGAATGACGCACCCGTCGAGGCACCTCGCCCTTGCTGGAGCAGAATGAAGGCAATGAGTGCAATCGCTACCAACACGTGCAGGGCGAGCAAAATAGTTTGTAACATCAGTTCAGTCTCCGAAATTCAATTAAGCGCACGCCAAGCGGGTCAGCGCCGCGACGCAGATAGCGATGAAATCCTCGGCTTTCAGCGCCGCCCCACCAATCAGCCCACCGTCGATATCTGGCATGGCAAACAGCTCCACCGCGTTGCCGGGCTTCACGCTGCCTCCATACAGCACTCGCATCCCAGCCGCTGGCTGCGGGGCGGTGCAGGCGATCCGCGCGCGAATAAACGCGTGCACCGCCTGCGCCTGCTGAGGGGTAGCGGTTTCGCCGGTACCAATGGCCCAGACGGGTTCATAGGCTAGCACCAAATTCTCTAGCAAGGCCGTTGCGTCCGCCGCGTTCAGCAGGGTATCTAGTTGCCGAGCGATCACGGTTTCAGTGGCCTGCGCTTGGCGTTCTTGCAGCGTTTCACCGACACACAGAATGGGCGTTAACCCGGCAGCCTGCGCGCGGCGCAGCTTTGCGAGCACACGTTCGTCACTTTCGCCAAACAGCGCGCGGCGCTCGGAATGCCCCACGATGACGTAGCGCATGCCCAAATCAGACAACATTTCAGCCGACACTTCTCCCGTGTAGGCGCCCTGTTCGAACTCGCAGACGCTTTGCGCTCCGCTGGCGACCTCGCTACCGGCGAGTACCTCAGCAACCGCACCCAGATAGACAAACGGTGGGCACAGCGCGATTTCCACGCCGGGACAGTGCGTGTGGGCTTGCCGCACAGCGGCGGCGAGGGCGCGCGCCGAAGCGAGCACACCGTTCATTTTCCAATTGCCAACAACGAAGGGTTTGCGCATTGAACCTAGAGCCGCCCTGAGGAGCGCGCAAGCTTAACGGGGCGGCTAGCCCAGATCAATTTGGCGAGCGCGGCCGGCGCGGCGGACCGCCCGACGATGGCGTACGGGGACCGCGTGGCCCAGTACCATTTGAACCTCTGGGGCCCCCCGACGAACGGCCGGGTGCTGCGCCATAGGGCCCGGGACCACCGCGCTGAGAACCGGGGCCAGGTGGGCGTCCACCGGGCGCATCTCCCCGCCCACGCGGTGGACCGCTGCGGGGTCGATCACCCGCACCGGCGTAAGGACTGCGCGGACGATCACCCGCACCCGCATAACCCGGCGCATCTCCACGCCCACGTGGTGGACCGCTGCGTGGTCGATCACCCGCACCCGCATAACTCGGCGCATCTCCCCGCCCACGCGGTGGACCGCTGCGGGGTCGATCACCCGCACCGGCGTAAGGACTACGCGGACGATCACCCGCACCCGCATAACCCGGCGCATCTCCTCGCCCACGCGGTGGGCCGCTGCGCGGTCGATCACCGGCACCGGCGTAAGGACTGCGCGGACGATCACCCGCACCCGCATAACTCGGTGCATCTCCTCGCCCACGCGGTGGGCCGCTGCGCGGTCGATCACCGGCACCGGCGTAAGGACTACGCGGACGATCACCCGCACCCGCATAACTCGGTGCATCTCCCCGCCCACGTGGTGGACCGCTGCGCGGTCGATCACCGGCACCGGCGTAAGAACTACGCGGACGATCACCCGCACCCGCATAACTCGGTGCATCTCCCCGCCCACGTGGTGGACCGCTGCGCGGTCGATCACCGGCACCGGCGTAAGAACT
>CAIPNE010000459.1 GCA_903866355.1 uncultured Gammaproteobacteria bacterium | reverse complement strand
GCGCCAACACACGGCAGCCGTGAAGGTAGAAATTGGACTCGGAGGCGTGAGTTGGGGGAATCGGACGTGCACCCGGAACGTCCACTTAATCTAAAAATATAAGGGGAGAGGTAATGACGCTTAAACACACTCTACTGGGCGCGCTGGTGCTCGCTGCCGGCCTTCAGGTCGCACAGGCCGGCGACAAATGGTACCCCTCAAAATGGGGCGCCGACGACGAACTGGGTGCTGCGAACATGAACAGCCCCGAGCGCGCGCTGGCCGCGGCCAAGCTCGTGACGACCGGCAAAACCTATCGTCTGGGCATCGAAACCAACGCTAAAACCCCTTCCTACGCCCCGCGCTATTTCCACATCACGGTGCTCACCCCCAATCAGGCGCCAGGTCAGTCTTTGGGTGATAACAAATTTAACTTTGCCGACGACATGTTCGCGGGTTGGATGGGCACCGGATCGCAAATCGATGGCCTCGGCCACGCCGCGATCGACGATGTGTATTACAACGGCAAACACGGCCGCGATTTTATCCGCACCGATGGGTTGACGAAGTACGGCACCCATAACCTCCCGGCAATCGTGACCCGTGGGGTGCTCATCGACATGGCTGCCTGTAAGGGCACGGCGCTCATCGCCGAGGGCACGGCCTATAGCAAGGCCGATATCGTGGCCTGTGCCGCCAAACAGAAAACCGAAATCCGTAAGGGCGATGTGGTGCTGTTTCACTCCGGATGGCTCAATTTGCTGGGTAAAGACGACGCCCGCTTTGGCAAGGCGGAGCCGGGTATCGGGGCGGAAGCTGCCGAGTATTTCGCCAGCCTAGAAGTGATGGCGGTGGGCGCGGATACCTGGGCTTTGGAAGTGCTCCCTGGCGAGCAGAAAAACGTGCTGTTCCCGGTGCATCAAATTCTGCTCGCTAAAAACGGTATCTATATCCTGGAGAACATGGATACCCGCGAACTGGCCAAGGATAAGGCCTATGAGTTTATGTTTGTGCTAGGTGCCGCGCGCTTCACCGGCGCGGTGCAGATGATCATCAACCCAGTCGCCATACGCTAAAAATTAGCCCCGGGGCCGCGCCGCAGCGGCGCCCCCGGGCATGCCATATTGCCACCAGACCTCTCCCTATCCGAGTATCGCCATGAGCAGCCTGACTATCGACGGTCCTTATTTTGAAGATTTCAGATTAGACCAGACCTTCGCCGCGCCCTCTCTGACACTCACCACTGGCCACGCGGCCATGTATTCCGCGTTGTTTGGCGATCGCATGCGTCTGCCGCTGGACCAACACTTGTGCCGACGAGTAACCGGCGACGAGCGTTGGCTGGCGCATTCCTATCTAGTGGTTCATCTGGCCGCTGGGCAAACCACTTATGCCTCTCAGCACGTGAAGGGCAATCTGTTTTATCGCGGGCTCATTCTGCAGCGGCCGGTCTTTATCGGGGACTCGCTCTACACCACCACCAAAGTCGTGGGACTGAAACAAAACAAAGCCAAACCCGGACGTGATGCGACCGGGATGGTTGCGCTCGAAATGACCACCGTGAATCAGCGCGACGAAGTCGTGCTGCACTTTTGGCGTTCGCCCATGCTGGCGTGCCGCGACCCCGCCGCGCAGACTGGGCACAACGATGACTTTGGCTGGATTAAAAACAGCTTCGAAGCCAAGGAGTTGCTCGCGGTGCTACCGCACGGTTGGAACCTCACGCCACTGGCCAGCGAGGTGTTAGGTCTGCGCTCGCCCGTGCTGCAGCCTGGCGACACCGTTGAGGTCGGGCCTCGCGACACCGTGACCTGTGCGCCGGAACTGGTACGGATGTCGCTCAATATTGCCTACACCCACACCGACGCCACGCGCAGCTATCTGGGTCAGCGATTGGTCTACGGTGGCCACACCATTTCCTTGGCGCTCGCCCAAATCACGCGCGCGCTGCCCAATTTGCTCGCGATGGTCGCGTGGCGCTACTGTGACCACCTTGGCCCCGTACTGGAAGGGGACATCATCAGCACCCGCTTTACCGTCTTAGATATTCTCGAAGCGCCCCAAGGCGGCCGGCTCTATGATTTGGACGTAGAGGCTTTCGCCACCCGGAAAAACGCAACCACGGGTGATTATCAAACAGAGAAAGTGTTGGCTTGGGGGCTAGTGGCGTGGGGCGCCTAAGGTCGACCTGCGCCTGAGAAACTGGCGCGCCTGTCCGGCGCGTTGGGGCGCGCCAATTAAGCGCGCCGGGTGCTTATGCGCCCTCCCCTACGGGGTCAAACATCAAGGGTTTTCCGCCGCCAGCCTTGCCACAAAATCGAGCACGAGTTGGTGAGTCCCACCAGTATTTTCGTACAGAATGCCGTGACGTTTTGAGTCAACCCAGGCTAATCGTTTATCGACACTCGCGATTTTCTCGAACACGAGTTCAGCACTGCTGGGATCGATCACCGGGTCTTCTTTACCCTGAATGATCAGGGTGGGACAACTAATCGCCGGCAACGCTTTTTTGGCCGCGGCAGCCCCCCGGGTTAATTCGTACAGACCTCTGATAGGCATGTGTCGATAGTTGATTTCTGGGTGTTCGGTCTCGTTGGGGCGGAAAGGCACAATGCCCTCTTGGTTGGACACCCACTCCACCAATTGGTTAGCCCCGTGCAGTAACGGCACGAAACTCATGCTGTGATTCTGAAACTTGATGGCGGGTGCCAACACCGCAATGCCAGCCAGGCCAGGGGGGTGTTGCGCGGCGTGTAGAAGGGTCAAGGTCGCGCCAGTAGAGAAGCCCACGACGCAAATTTTATCGCAGTAGGCTTGCAGAATATTGAAGCCCTGCTGTAGGGATTGTTGCCAATCTGCCCACGCGCGCTCGCGCAGATCCCAGGGTGAAGTGCCATGTCCTTTCAGGCGCACACCCAGCACGGGATAACCTGCCGCGTAGAGGGCATCGCCACAGGGCCGGGTTTCACCGGGTGCCGAGAGGAATCCGTGCACCAGCAACACACCGAGGCCACGTGGCACGGCTGGCAGCAGCAAATAAGGGGCAGGATCGGCGGTAGCGGTTTCTGCGGCGTTAATCTCGCGGTGTTTTTCTTGGCTAAATCTACGCCGGTCCCAGTCTAAAACGCAGAGTTCATCAGCGAAGGCGTAACGGGCAATGGTCCGTGCGTCCATCGTTGGGGCCTCTGCTAGGGCCGCCGCCACGGCACTGCGGACCTGCGTGATCGGCGCCACCTCGTTGGCATATACCTCAATCGGGTTTTCGAGCCGCACCTGATCAAACGCGTTATCTAGGGTTAGCTTGTCGAGGCACACAATGTTATCGCCGTCGATCGTCAGCAAGCTGGCCGTCACCGCGGTAGCCAGAAACTCCTGCAAATCTGGCGCGTCACCGATCAACAAGCGACGGTATAAATTGGGGTTGATCAAACTACGATGTAAATGCACCTCGGCGTGGGACTGCAAAGTTTTCAAGGCGATATAAATCACTTGCGCAAGATAGCGACGAGAAAATTCCCGGGTACCACGAGTCATCAACTGCAGAATAACG
>CAIPNE010000458.1 GCA_903866355.1 uncultured Gammaproteobacteria bacterium | reverse complement strand
CCGAGTCGCCGCTGCCGCATCAGCACGCCGCCAGACTCGTGCCATCGGCCGCAAGATCACACTAGTGACCTTTGAAAATATTGATTGAAATCAAGTTGTGGCGATTGATTATCGCTGGGTAGTCTGTGTTTTCGGACTGCCACCGCGATCAGAATAGACGCCGAGTCCCAGCGCCGGCTGACGTTGCGTAATGGCCTGGTAAGCGCCGGCCACCCATAGCTCACGCCACTGGCATGAAAGACCGCCTGCGGGTGCACGCTGGTCACGCAGCTAGTCGGCACCTGTTCCTGATGCTGCCAAAGTATCGGAATAAGCAGGTCGACTGACGCGCAACACCTGACACCTGTGCACAATGGGCATGGCCTTGATTTGCAGTTGCTGAACCAGCGCGTGGCTTCCGGCACGTGTTGCTCACTCTCAACGGCAATGGCGGCGCTAGCAACCTCGATCGTCGCGGGAAAAAGAGCACGCTGCTCGCGTGATCAGACCGCGTTTTCGACCTCGAAACGAGTGCGTTTGAGGTAGCCAGTTCAAGGGTTAACGCTGGGCTTTTTATCTCTCCAAACGTGACCTGGGCGCGCCGTTTGTTTGCTTCCGCCTGCAGCGAAAGACCGCCGCCGAGACCCCTTTCTGATGCGCGACATCCAGCTTTAGAGCAGTAAGCACAGGCTGCGCCGTCACAGAAAACACCGGATGTAAAAGAAAGTTAGCGGGGGACAGAAGAGGGTGAGGCCTGTCGCCTGAAAATCCACAGCCCCCTCAGTTTTGATCGACAATTCGACAGTCAAAAACAGGCGTTCAGACTCATACCTCTGGTGGCATCAACTACTCCCAGTAGCCCACCCCAAACGACTGCCAACCTAAACTGCCGCTGTCACCCGTAACCAAAGCAGCCACAAGCCGCCCAGACACAACATAGCGGACATCGCATTCAGGACGACCAAGCCGCGCGGCTGACGCGCGACCCAGCGCAGCACCGGCAGCAGCGCGGCGACGACCAATATTTGCCCGGTTTCCACCCCGAGATTAAAGCCCAGCAACGCCGCAACGCGATGGTCCTGCGGCAAGCCCAAGGTGAGCAGAATATCGGCGAAGCCACAGCCATGGACCAGACCAAAGATCAGCGTGACCACCACGCGATGGCGGCCGGGTTGACGCCGAAAAAAATTTTCTCCGGCGACGTAGGCGATCGACGCCGCGATGGTTGTCTCCACCAGCGCACCGGGCAGTTGCAAGATTTGCAGCGCGCTAAGGGCCAGCGTCACGCTGTGCGCCAGCGTGAAGGCGGTGATGATGCGCAGAATGGCCCAGCCGCTGGCCGGCACCAGTAGCAGCGCGAGCAAAAACAAGAGATGGTCGTAGCCGCCAAGGATGTGCCACATCCCCAGCTTAAAAAAACTCTCAATGCCCATTGTGATAGGCACCGGATCGGCGATGTGCAACTGGGTTTCGCGGGTTTCGCTGGCAAAAGCAAACTGGCTATTGCCACCCGCCCAGGTGATCCGCGCCAGTGTATGCAGGTCCCCGCCCAACTCCTCGAAGGTGTCGTCGCGCAGCGTCAGCGTGGATACCGGCAGCCGGCATACCCAATCTGCCACCAGCGTGACGCTCTCTTTGCCCAACGCGGCGGGCGTGAGTTGAACCGCCGCGATAGCGCAGGGCTCACCCGCGTTCGCCACCCGCAAACCCTTGGATAACACCGCGGGCAAACGCTGCTGCGCCGCCACCGGATCCCCCGCCGCCGCCGCCATCACCCGCGCTGGCAACTGCGATAAGGTCAAACTGTAACGCAAGGTATTGCCGGTGATTGCCACTGCCGCATAACCGGTGGCAGCACCTGGGTGCGCGCGTGCCGCGGGCCCCGCGACCAGCGCAAGCAGCGCCACACCCACCAATAAAATTCTTAAGGTTGCCAATCTGACCATACACCCGCCCATTCTTCCCCGACAAATCGCGACATCAAATACACCGCATCGCTACCCGCGAGACGCAGGTACTGCAGCGACCCCTCGGGGGTGAGCCCCCCGAATTGCAGCGTGATCCCCCCGCCACCGGCCAGCGTGACCACCACGTTCAGAGAGTCCTCGCGCAGGCCAAATTCGGCCGGCGAGGTGCCCACAAGCTCAGCCGCGCTCAGCACCCGCACCGGGCGGGCGGTATGGAGAAATTTAGTGGCCAGACTCAGCCGCGCGCCGCGCGCCGTGGGCAGCGGCGTGCCCTCGTGGGTCCAGTTATCCGCCCCTAGCGCTCTGTGCAGCGCTTTTTCGACCACCCCACCGTGCTGGTGCGCGCCGGGAGCGGAGGGCTTGGCGAGCGGCTGCCACAGGCGGAGTGCCTGAACCCACACCCCGCGCGCCACCCCCGGCGCGGGGCGGCTGAGCGTCACCTGCCGCGTGCCGACCGACAGCGTCACCTCGCGCACGGCCGCAGGCGCCTCGCTCATCACGCCGGCCGCTTCAAAGGCCACGAATTGCGCCTGACGCGGCAGTTGCCCCACCACCACCATGGCCACCAGCCAGCCCAAAGCGGCAAGTGCCAGCAAGGCAGGCAACCCGCGCCTCATCGGCGTCGCCACCACACGATCAGACCGCCCAGCACCGCCAACAATGGCAAGCCCACGGCGGTCACCAGGTACACCGCTTGCAGCTGCGAGTCGGTCAGCAACACCAGCGCGGGCACTGGCACACGGGCATTGAGCGCCGTGAGTGTTTCTTCGCGGGCCAGCCAGCGCACCATCGACAGGGACAAATCGCTGTTGGCCATGTAGGGATAAAACGAATTACTGGCGAAGTCCGCATCGCCGACCACCACCACGCGGAAAGGTTTAGCGCCGGCCGCGAGTCGCCCTTCGCTGGCCACCGCCAAGACCTGCTCGCCGGGTGTGGCGGGGGCCGTGCGCGCACCCGCCGGCACCACTTCCCGGCGATCAATTCCCGTGACCGCGTGCACCGTGCTGGAAGTCCCGCTCTTGATCAACGGCACCGCCGTAATGCCGGCCACGGGTGCGGGCATCCCCAGTGGGCGTACGCCGGGATAAAACGAATAGGCCGCGCGGGCGGTGATGGGATGTGGCGGGTAGCCGGTGACCGCCACCATTTCGTGGTCTTGACCGTAGTGGCTGAGCGGGTCTTCTACCACCGCTTGCAAGGGCTCCACCCCCAACTCCTGCAACAACTTCGCCAGCCCAGGTTCGAGCGAAAAACCCAAGTCTAATAACCACAGCACCGCGCCACCCTGCTCCAGATAGTGGCGCAAGGCGAGGCTTTCGCCGGGCAGCCAAGTGGTGCGCGGATTAGCGTCGATCACCAGCCCGCACTCGCTGGGAACCCCGGCGAGCGTGGCCAATGGCACGCGTTGAATGTCGTAGCCGATGGATTCTAGCGAGCGGCGCAGACGTCCAATGCCATGCCCGGTGGTCTCAATAACTTTTGAGGTCGCGTCATCGTGGTTATGCTCTGAGCCGTTCTCGAGGTGGGTATGAAATTCCTCGTTGTCGCTCGAATACTCATTGTGCCCTTCGAGAAAACACACCCGGACCTGCCGCTCGCGGAGCGCACGCTGGATGCCCACGGCCACCTCGGCCTCATCGGTGCCCTGCACAATAACCTGCCGGTCGCCGGCTTGAATAAGCGCTGCGTTATAAATTTTGACGCCTTTGGTCGCCGCAAGCGTGGGCTGTTTGTCCGGGTCGATGCCCTCCACGGTGAGCTGCGAGTTCTGATGCGCCATCAGCTTGAGCAACTCGAGAGTGCGGCGGGCGTTGGGATCCTGCCCTTGAAAGAAATAGGTAATGTGGACCGGCTCGCGCAACCCGGCGGCCACTGCCAGCGCCAACGGCGAGGGCGTGTAGAGTTTCTCGCGGGTAAGGTCCACATGGGTATCGTTGAGCGTGATCGCCGCTACCGCCAGCAGCGCCACGGCCGCGCCACTCAGGAGGATCGCAGCCGCGCGCCACACCCGCCGGAAGCGGCCGCCCGTGCCCGTCAGCGGCACACCCAACCCATAGGCAAACAACACCAGCACCGCCAGCAACCAGCCCACGGCCCAACCTATGGCTCGCCAATCGGTGGTGTGTTCCATGTCAGCCCCGCGCCAGCGCGCGCACGGCACAAAACAGCGCGAACAACGTGCCGCTGATAAAAAACCCGGCGTCCGAGAGGTACATGGCGCCGGTTGCGAACGGCGTAAAGCGCGCCAGCAAAGACACATGCAAAAATAGCTCGTCCCACGGCGCGGGCAGCACCGCCGACAGCGTGTCGATCATCCATAGCAGCAGCGACAATCCCAGGGCGAGGGTGGCCGCCACCACTTGGTTAGACGTCAGCGCGGACAGCGCCAGACCCATCGCGCTCAAGAACGACGCCAGCAGTAACAAGCCCACATAACCGCTGTAAATCGGGCCCCATTCAGGCTGGCCAAAAAACGCGAGCACCACCGCGTACACCACGGTGGGGGCTAGCATCGCGACCACCAACGCCATGCTAGCGACGAACTTGG